>JAOZTL010000463.1 GCA_029942205.1 Bacteroidales bacterium
GTTTTAAAGTTTCTTTACTTCTATAACGCAAAGGTAGTTATAAAAATTATTTTTTATTATTTAAAACGAATAAAAGTTCCTTTTGAATTTCAGAATTTTCTTTAATTGCTAAAGTGAAATTTTCAGTTAAAGACGATTGTTTTTTTATCATATCAATAAGAGTTATTCTAAAATATTCTTCGAGCGCTGTTTTTTCAGCATCTTTCTTTTTTGAAAAGAAACCAAGAACTGCAACCAGTATTCCCGTAACGCCCCATTGTTTTGCTATTTCCATCCACATTTCCATATCCGTAAGTTCATGAAGCTTCAATGTATTTTTAAGCAAACCGCTTTAAATAAGCGGTTTGTCTGTTTTTTCAGTTGTGTTTTTTTCTGTTTTTTGCAAAGTGAATTTTTCACTAGCAACTAACCCGTTACTAACAGCATACAGTCCAACTAAAGTTTGAAATACTTGTATATTAATTTCAATACCTACAAAGCTGTTAAAAACCTGCATTGCAATAAGATATAAAATAAAAAAAGCTCCGATTCTTTTACTACTTGCTTTGCCGTTTTTCTCTGAAATAAAACCACCTAAATATTTAATTAAATTCATTCCTTTTCTTTTTACAATTAATAATTGCCTCTTTTATTGATAAATAAACTCCTTTGATAAACAGGAAAGGGAACGCACCCAAACCGCAGAAAAATAGCACACGCCACACAAACAAACCATTTCCATAGATTCCAAACCATAGGCCTAAATAACCAATTACAAAGGATAAAAAGCCTAATATGGCAATATCAATATTATTTATTTTTATTCGTTTTCGTAACTTTCTATAAAACAGCTCAAATAAGATTAAAAACAAGACAAATGTAAATCCTGTTTCAATCAAATTTAATGTTGGTAATAGCAAAAAACTAAATATTGACATCAAAAATATATGCTGTGAGAAATGCCAAAGGTCTGTAAGCCAAACCAAAAAAGTAGTTGAACCAAAAAAACGAGGACGTAAATCTGTATCAGATTTGTATTTGTTTACCCAGCTCTTGTTTAGGCTCTGAAAAAATACATGTTTGCCAAAACTGTAACCGTCCTTTAAATTGTCCATAAATGCCTTTGAAATAGCTGCAATAAGTATTAAAATAATGTAAATCATATTAATTTGAATTGATTGTTAGTGAGGTTTTTACAGAAATATTTTTCTTTTGCAAATTAATAACATTAAAGTATAAATAATTTGAATTTTCTTTTCTTGAGCGTATGACAAGATAACCTGTGTTATTTTTAATTTCAGTATAGATATGACTTACATTAATATCAGTAGTACCTTTTGTAACAAACGTTTTGTGATAAAAGAAAGAAGTTGAATTATTATCTGTAATAAATGTTTTGCTTTCAATAAACGCAGTATTTTCAACAATTAAAACGCTATCTATATAACAAATGCTATCAGCATTAAAAGTATTATTCCAGATTATAATTGAATTTGTATTTGTACTAAAAAAAGTACTTAATTCTTCTTTTGGAGTTGAGTTTATTGTTGAATAGCGTTGTATCCGATTATTCACTTTATACATTTTATTATCTTGAAAATCTAAGAAAATTGTATTTTTGGGATACGGTTTTTTCACTTGACAATTTACACTGTCAATTCCAATAATTCTAAGCGGTTGAGCTTCTGAAATAGAAATTATTGCAATGAAAAGCAAAAGAATTATTATTATTTTTTTCATAAGTTAAAAGATTTTTGATAAGCTTTGTCAAATTTGTCCTTACTAGCTTTTGTTTTTCTATTTTGCAAAGCTGCTTTTTTAAGAGCCTCACTCATAGTTAATTTGAAAACTTTTTTAGCTGGGATTGTTTTTTTTCCTGCTCCCTTTTGAATATTGCGAGCCGCTTTCATTAAAACATGACCTTTTGCTAATGCGGCTTTCTGCTTTGCGCTAGTTACTTTGCGCTTTTTGCCTGTTTTTTTTTTCTTTTTTACTGGCATTTTTTTAATTATTTTTGTTTTAAACTATTGCTATTATAATTATTTCAGTACCTTCCATAAAACCTTCCTCAAAAGTTAATATTGAGCCGTTTACCGTAAAATTAGGGTTAGCGGCAAATCCATCGATAAAAACAAAACAACCATTTCTTATTTGTTTTTCAAAATCAAAATTTGTCTGGTTTTCTAAAGAATAAAATGTTTTTGTTTCCATTTTTCCGAATGATACTCCTGCTGTGTTGTTTGCGCCAATGCTGACCCTTCTCATTATTATCTTTATTGTAATATTAAAATATGCAATACTTTCGGATTCCCATATTGAGATTGTTCCTGAGTTTGAGCGTAAAGCAAACTCAAATCTTTTAAATCTAAAGTTAAGGATTCTCCTGCATCTATCTCATAGCCTCGTGAACCTCCAGCTACTAAATCTGGCATAAACATGACATTGTTACCGCCTAACGCAATAGCATGCTCATTTAATTTATTTGCTTTTAGAATCACAACTCCAGACTGTTTGACGAGTCCTGGAAATAATTGAGTTTTGTTACCAGTTGTAAAAATCACTCTGTCAGCGAGTACATTTGTCATTTGCTTTGTATTATTCTCAATACCGACTAATGCAGTAGTATTACTTGGAGGGTAAATTTTGTGAAAATTTTCTGCCATAATTTGAGTTATTATTAAAATTAAAATTATTAATACTAAGAAAAATATTAAAAAAATCATTATTTTAAATTTTTGTAAATTATTAAAATACTAGCAGTTATATAAAGAGCTGCTATTGCTATTTCTAAAGTTTTATCCTCCACATTTTACATTTTTGTAAGTTATGCCGCCAATTAAAATGATAATTGCAAAACTTATTACTAGCATTGCGCCAAATTTTAAGTAAGTATCATCTGAAAAACCAAAATCCCAAACGGGTAGGTTTCCTTTTGCAAGCATATCAAGGATTGGTAATTTTGCGTATGTTTTGTTTTCTTGTTCCATTTTATTTAATTAAACGATTTATTTTTTTCAAAACAAGCTTTCTAGTTTTAGTCCAATCTCCCAAAAGGTCTGAACTCTCATCTTCTAAAGCTTCTTTTAAATCCATTCCGTTTTTTGTGTAATATTTATTATTCCAATAATTCCATGCTGCAACAAAAAGAGTATCAGATATAAGTATAAGTTTTGCTAATTTATCAGAATCACGATAAAAATTATAACCTTCTATATCTTCATAAATATTGTCGATAATTTCAGTAATTTGGTACTTTTCT
>JAOZTL010000464.1 GCA_029942205.1 Bacteroidales bacterium
CTTACATTCAAATCAAGTTCCGTATTTACATCTCTGTGTTCTTCTTCGTTATAGGAATAAGTAAGAGAGAAATTTGAAATATCATAAAAACGTTTTTGTTTTGCTTTTGTTCTTGGTCCACCTCCTGGGAGATTAGGAGTTCCTAGTGTTTTCTTTTTGTTTGTTTCGCTCTTCGTTTTTGGCTTCTTTTTAGGTACAATTTTCACATTAGTGAAGTTTATACTTTTCCGAAGTGTATAATCCTGAACCTGATTTAATAGTTCTGTTTTTTCGGCATCAGGAATATTTGGATTGTTCAAAGTTGCAGACAGTTTAATATCTGGATCAAGCGGATTGTATTGTGGATTTATAAAACCCTCAGAATAACCAAGATATAAAGGTAACCTAATTCCAAAATGCTTAGGGAAAAATTTACCCAATTCAAAACTTGATGTAATATCGTAAGCCTTAAACTCCTCTTTGCTTCTTTCATTTACTTTTCTATCAATACTTCCAAAACCAGGTGTACTAATATTTCCGGCTAAAGTAAAAGTAGCAAAATCAGCCAATTTAGTCGTAATTCTTAAATTAGAAGCCCAACCTCCATTTTGGTCAAAGTCGGTCAGTCTCAATTCATTAAACCACACTTCACCTGTTTTGCTTAATCCATCATCATCGTTCGGGTTTTTTGCTTGTCCTTTGTTTCTAACACCCAACATGATTGTTTTAATTTTGGCCAAATTAGGATTTCCCATAATGTAAATTCTATTTCGTCCGTGATCCTGTGGAAATGGTAATGTTAAAAGAACATTCTCTGGATCTTCACGCATAGCATTATTTCGGGCTTGCTTTGCCATTTGAAGTACTTCAAACTCTAATTCCAATTTATTAGTTAAAGGCCAAACTTTTTCTCTATCAGCCTCAAGTTCATTGTTATAAGCTCCTTCTAAAGTAATATCAAGTGGAATTTCGTATTCGTAATAATTCTCTTTATAGTCTGTTCCTAAACGAATAAAAGCACAAAGATCTTTGTCGTTTAGATTTCCTCCTGCTAAAGCTTCGGCGTGAAGCCACATTTGGATTTTTTTGTATTGGCGCACATCAAGTAACACATTTTTATAAGCAGCTTTTGCATCACCATCTTCTAAGTCATTAACTCTGAACATAATAGCCTGCTCGTTTAATTGTCGGAGCTTAGGATTCATTGGGTCGATAACTCTTGTTACTTCGGGCGGTAAAACATAGTTTACCGGTGATTTATCACTGTTTTCTTCAATATTTACTGCTGAAACATATAACTCTGTAGCTTCAGATTGTGGACTGCTCCAACCTTCTCCACCTTCAGAAATATCATCTGAATATCGTCTCCATTCGCCTCTTACTAAGTCTAGTTTTGCAAAACGTAAAATAACTTCTTCATCCCAAGCACGCAAAAACATTCGCATAAAGCGAATAGATTTAAAATCTTGAATAGCTCCAACTGTTTGTGTAGGTTTTTGAATAGGTACTTTAAATTGATACCAACGAACAGTCGATTCTTGATTATCTCTAGGACGTTTTCGTGTATCTTCAATCATATCAACAACATAACCAGTTCCTACTTCTAAATCTTGTGGCGAAATATGTAAATGATATTGATAATAAGCTTCATTTTCACTTAATGTATTGTCTTGGTTAATATCTTCTACATCAGGAAGTAATGTTCCAGAAGTTGGGTAGCTTTCAGGATTTTGCTCGTCAGAAGGTGAGTTTCCTTCCACATTATTATAAAATTTATATCTATCTAATATACTAACTTTATCAGCATCATAATCACCACCCTTAAAAAAGCGATAATTATCTGATGAGGGGTCAGAATTACTAACTTGCCAAGCAGTTGAGTTTTGTGAAAAATTTGCTTCAATTCTATTTAAGTAATTCAAATGAAAGGAACGTTCATTATTATCACTTAAACCATCGAAACCTACATCTTGGTAAGGTCTTGTAGCTGGGTCATTATCAAAAGCATAAACAAGCGATTGTTTTAAAGAAACTCGTCCCCAGGCTGTAGTATCAACTAATTCAACTACTTCGCCAATAGGCAGACCTTGTTCAAATGATTTTCGTGAATCTTTCAAAACATCTTCTGAGATATTTCCTAGGTTGAAATACAAATCTCCGCCTTTTGCTGTTCCATTTTCGTCGTAAACAAATGGATCCATTAGCCAAAATTCAATGTATTCAATATTAGAAGCTTCAAAATCGTTAGTTACCAAACGCCGAGTAATTCCCGCCCAACGACTTTCTGGAACTTTGAGCTTTCCCTCTGCATCAATACCTGATGAAATTCCAGATAATCCTTCAACATCATAATTATAAGGACCTTTTTCCCCGGGATAATAAGCTAAATTCAGTACAGGTACTGTTGTTGCATAACCTGTAATGCTTTCTTTATTAGGGAATAAATCTTGCTCAAAAACCTCTCTTACAAAGTGATTTGATTGTTGTGCCGGATCATTTTTCAAGTGATCGGGCGTTGCCGACGTTCCTCTAACTAAATCGGAATTAACATGATACCAAGCCAATTTTGCACGATTATATCCATAAGGTAAACTATCGGTTAGTTCGCCTTCAGGAAACATATCTAATTGACCTTGTGGCGTACTAGCTATTCCCCAAGCAGTTTGTGTTTTTATGTCAATAGTTGTTTTACTTCCCTCAAAATCATCAATATACGATACGCCACCATCATCAAGTGCTTTTGATGTTCCTGGTACTAAATGCGCAAATTCTCCTTCTATTGTAATTGAAGACATTTCTTTTGTCTTTATAAAAGGAATATATTTGTCAATAAAACGAGTAATACTAGGTACTTCATTATAATAAGAAAGGTCAAAACCCCAAATTGTGTTGGAAATGGGTTCATCGCCAATGCTTACTTTATTTGTTAGCGGTTTTTCAGAAAGGTGCATTACGGTTGCTCCCAGCCTAAAATCGTCGTTTATGTCGTAATCAAAATGCGTTCCTATAAGGCTTTTTGTTCCAATAGAAAACATGGAATTGCTTTCCAGCGAAATTCGTATAGGCGTTCCTGCTTCCAGTAAACCCTGATTTAAAATTGTTACTGTTCCTAAATTATAATCGACAATATAATCAACTCCCTCGTCCAGTTGTCTTCCGCTAGCGGTAACATTTACTGAGCCTCGTGGAATATTCATTGCATTAAGCGGAATTTCAGAACCTTGCGATGAGCGAT
>JAOZTL010000465.1:0-746 GCA_029942205.1 Bacteroidales bacterium
AGTTTAATGAATACGCAGCTTTCCAAGTAAAACTCAAATCATCTTTACCTTTCCACTTTTCTTTTGTCATTCCTTGACCTAGCCATAACTGTGACGAGTCTGCTACTTGAATGCCTTGAATATTTTCCCAGTCTTCAATAGCTCCATCAATTGTAATTGATGCTTTTTTAATTGTATAATTGTTTTTTTCTTTTGTAGAAGTATTATTACAAGCTGCAAATATAAAAAAGACAAGTAACAAGTATATATTTTTATTCATTTTTGAGTAGTTTATTTTTAATCTTTCACTTAGCACTCCATTTTTGTACTTTCTTCATTATTGCTAACTCTTCTTCTTCTGATTCAGTTGCAATCCAGAAGAAAATATTATCAGGTTTCATACAAGCCATAAATTCATCAAGGTCTTCTTTTGCTAAATCTACAATTATCCCCCTATTTTTTGATTGTACTTTACGAATAAAATCTAAATGTTGCATTATTGGATAATCATCGCCCATACCTTGAACCCACTGAATACACTTAACTTCAGGAACACTCAATATAGCATCAATATGTCTAGCAACACCTAAGCCATCAACATGAAATACATTATGAGTCATTGTTTTCACTTCTTCTTGCAAAATAGGAAGACCAAATTCTATATAATCTTCTTCTGAAATCATAAATGAAAAATCGGCACTAGGAATGTGCATACGACCATAAGACGGAATATTCATCCATGTAACCGATGGCATATTATTTTTCTT
>JAOZTL010000465.1:756-3213 GCA_029942205.1 Bacteroidales bacterium
GTTATCATATTCATTATAAACACTTAAAAAATGTTCATTTGAATGGCGAAATAATTTTTTAGCATTATCTGGGTCTATTAATAAATCTACACAAAGATTTTCACTTCCACGCCATGCTAAACCGCAGTCTAGTCCAGGATGTAAATCAGTATAACCAACTAAAAATTTATTATTAGATTTTTGTATTGCTACATCTGTTAATTCAAGAATTTTTTTATAAAATTCATTGTCTCTTGAGAATTTAATTTTTGACAAATCACTCTCGTAGTCATTTATATAGGCTTGTGACCACGATGTTACTTCTCCAAAAGTTAAATCAATGCCATGAAAAGCGGCATACACATCAGGACCTAAATTTGGCATAAATACAGGAAAAGTTTCTGCATTAAACCTCATGCCTTTAATACTTTTTAAGAATTGATTAACTTGATATTCGCTATCAAACCATCTCTCTTTCAAATTTGAATGTGAACTTTTCTGTGCAATATCATATTCGGCATTATGCCTATGAAAACGAATTGGTACACGGTCAATAATTTCACCTTCAAACCAAGCATTTATACGCTCCATACTTTTATCAAAGTCTGGTTTTGTTTCTAAATTTATATTCATTTTATTTTTTATTTAAGAAAAAGTCAAAATACAATTAATTTTGCCTTAGTAACGATTAAGAAATAAGTTCGGTTGTTAGGCGAATTTATTTCTTAATCGTTACTTAGTGAGTATTACAAAGGTTATTATATATTTCTTTGTCAAACATTTCAGTTTCACAAATACCATTTAAGTTGCTTGTTGTAACCCAAGGTAACCAGCCTGGGTGCAAGGCTTTTCCACGTGGTGGCGCAAGCGACCAGTGTTCTTGTATCCAACCTGCTGCTCGGTATTGATATTTTCTATTTTCCAAGGCAAGCATTCCTTTTGTATTGTGAAGAAGTATTTTAGCGACATCAATATAATGTTTCTTTCCTGTGTATTTGTAGAGTTTTACGTATTCATCTACATCAAAAGCCATGTAATTATCAACTAAAGAATGCCCCGTTGATATTAATTGCAATCCGACTGTATTTACATTATTTGCCCACTCTTTGTTAGGGTCATTTTCTACCATTGGAATATTCCAAATATACATCCACGTTTCGGCAAATTGTGCCGCTATTTCTGCTCTTTGAAGCCATTTATTGTCTTCCGTTGTTTCATATAGCGAAAGATAAGCTTCAATGGAAAGTGTTCCTGCTTCCTTGTCTAATACATCGGGATTATCAATTGTTCCACCAACAAAACGACCTGTTATTTGTCCCGATTCCCAAGAAAAATCGCCTGTTTTTATTGCTGCATTTAGCCATTTTTTATTGTCGGTAATTTTATACATTTCGCACAAAAAAGGAATTATATTATAACTCGAAGCAGGCGATTTTTCTGAAATTTCGCCTGTTATCGGCTTCCAAGCTCTCGGAAAACCGCCATCTTTGTATTGCTCTTTGAGTATCCATTCAGCAAAATTAGTCATCCAATCTAGCCATTCTTTAATATCTTTTCCATTTTCTTTTCCGTTTTCTTTCTCAAAAAGATAGGCTTTTGCCAGAATTTTCATTGCATCGCCATAAGAACGCAAATAAATATGATTATGATGTGGAATTGCCAAGGCAGGCTTGCCTGTTTCAAAATAATAACCTTCGCCAACAGGCGGATTTACTTTTAAATTAGTGAAAGACGAAATAATTTCGTAAGCCAACTTTTTGTAAATCTCACTATTCTCATCGGCATGAATTGTAGCGTTGTATAACAAATAATACGCTATCTCAATATTTTTTCCAGTAAAACCAAAAACGGCTTTATTATCAATTAATTTGTCCGTTGCATCAGTTGCATCGTACCAATTTGACAAACCTACTTTATTGCTTTTTCTAACCGCCAAATTAGGCAGAATGGAAAGCATTGTTTTTCTAACTAATTCAATATTTTGTTGGTTTACTTCTGGTTTTAATTCGGCGAAAGCCATTTGCCATTCCGTGGAATAGAATTTCTGAAAATCTTCGTAAGAATCTGAATTAAAGCTCAATGTGTAATTATGAACAAGTCCGTTTTTTAGTGGGTGGTAGCGTTTGCGCCATTTGTGTAATTGTCCGCCAGGGTAAGTATTTCCTTGATAAGTATATTCGCCCTCGCTGCCAGGAAAGGCAAACCCAGTTTTTAAAGTATCGTTTTTATGTTCAGCAAACAGACTGCCAAATTGAAGATTTTCGTCAATAATTGTTTCAGCCAACACATCGTGAGCATCTTTTAGCGTTGTTTTTCCATTGGGTTTTACATCTAAAATTGAGAATGAATTTTCATCATTGAAACGAAAAGCAAGTATTGGTGCTGGCATTCTGTCTTCTCTAATCCATAAATTGCCATTTCCTTGTTTGTAAACCAATGCGCCACCTATCGCACTCTCTGTTAGATTTTTAGTACTTC
>JAOZTL010000466.1 GCA_029942205.1 Bacteroidales bacterium
CATGGAGTATAAAGTTGAGAAATATCTTGATTTTGAAGGAGCTAAATTTCCTAATGGTAGTAGTATTTTTTCGTTTTTTTGAATAATTCCATTCTGTAATTCACACAAAAAGTCAGAAGAGTAGCCTTTTTTTGAGATAAAATGAACATTAAAGCCATTTTGTTTGATATAATCTGCTGTTTTCTGTCCAATGGCAGCAAATTTTGGATGGTATGATAATTCTGATTTTAAATGAGTTTGAATGTAATTAAAAAAATGCTTTACTCCATTAATACTTGTGAAAATAATCCAGTCGAAATGTGTTTGCATTAGTATTTGCTTTTCAGAATCACTGATATTCGCCATCTCCGTTTTTATCATAGGAAAATCCAGTACAGTTGCATGGTTTTTAAGTAAGCCTTCCTGTAAACTATCTTGCTCCATTGTTGGGCGTGTCGAGATGATTATTTTTCCGTGCAGCATTTCTTATTTTTCAGAGTCTGAGTTCTTTCAGAATTTGATAGCCCCCTTTGTTTAAAAGGCTTTTAGCGAGATTGATCGCAATTTCATCTGCATTTTTGGCATCACCCGAAGCACTTTCTTTTATATTCTGCTGTCCATCTACACTTGCAATAAAACCATCAATATAGAATTTATTTCCTTCAAATTTTGTAAAACATCCCACAGGAATCTGACAGCCACCTTCTAATGTTCTCAAGAATTTCCGTTCAGATTGCGTTGCACGAAAAGTCGCCATATCGTTAATTGGTGCTATAATTTCATCCGTTTCTGGATCATTAATTCTACTCTCAATAGCAATTGCTCCTTGACTAGCTGCAGGAATCATTTTCTTCGAATCGATTAATTCCGTAATCCTGTCGCTGTATCCCAGCCGCAATAGCCCAGCACCAGCCATTAGTAGCGCATCACAATACCCATCATCGAGTTTTTTCAGGCGAGTATCCACATTTCCTCGAATATCGATTATTTTAATGTTTGGATTAATGCTAAGTAATTGAGCTTTACGCCTTAAGCTGGATGTTGCTACCGTGTCATTTTCATTGAGTTGCTCTATTTTTTTTCCATTTTTCGACACCAAAGCGTCTCTAACATCGGCTCGTTTCAGTACAGCTCCTATTTTTGCGCCTGTTGGCAATTCTGTCGGTAAATCCTTCAAGCTATGTACAGCAATGTCTATTTCATTGTTAAATAATTTAACTTCTATCTCTTTGGTAAATAAGCCTTTATCTCCAATTTTAGATAAAGCAACATCCAAAATAATATCTCCTTTCGTTTTGATTATTTCTACTTCAAATTGAATATTTTGATGTATTTTGCTTAATTCATCTTTAACTTTATTGGCTTGATAAAGAGCAAGTTTACTCCCTCTAGTACCTATTCTAATAATTTTTTCAGTCATATATTTAGTCTAATTCAAATAATTCGTTTACAAGTTCAATCATTTCTGCTTTTTTTCCATTATCTGTTACTGTTTTTATTTTTTTTATCAGCAACCTAACGTATTTATTGGTAATGTGATCGCCATATTCTATTGCTTTAGAATAATCTATTTTTACTTTATTTTTCTGGAAGCCTTCTATTTCTTTTTTATTTATTTCTTTGAAATTTTCCGATAATTTTTGAATCATCGGTTGCAGTATTCGTGTACTTAACCAATCCATGTATTCAGTTACTAAACTATCGATAATTTGTTCGGCTTGCTGTATTTTTTCTTTTCTTTTGGCATAATTTTCTTCAATAACACCTCGTAAATCATCCACGTCAAATAAGCTAACATTTTCTAAGGTTTTTACTTCTGCCGAAATATTTCGTGGTACGGATAAATCAATCATTAGTAATGGTTTATTTTTCCGATCGATCATTGCATTTTCTACCTGTTCCTTAGTTATAATTGGCTTTTTGGAAGAAGTCGAAATCAAAAGAATGTCATTTTTTGTTAATTCAGCATCAAGGTTTTCAAAAAAAACAGGTTTTACTTCAAGCTGTTTGCTCACTTCCAGTGTTTTGTCATACGTTCGGTTAGCAACCGAAATAAATTGGCATTTTTTCTTCTTAAGACTCTGAATTACAAGTTGTCCTGTTTCTCCTGCACCAATAGCTAAAATTGGCATTTCAGCAATATTTTTTATTTTTTTACTGACCAATTCTACGGCAGCATAACTTACAGAAACTGCGCCCTCGTTCATTTTCGTGGAAGTTCGCACTCGTTTGCTTGCTTTGAATGCTTGTTGAAATAATCGACAGTTTGCGCTACCTGCAATTTTGTTTCGTTTACTAATATCAAAAGCATCTTTTAGTTGTGTTACCACTTGATATTCACCAAGTGCCATCGAATCTAATCCTGAACTGACTGTAAATAAGTGCTTTGCAGCTTCTTTGTTGGTGTGTTTATACGTAAAATCTTGAATATTTCCATCAAATTTACGATAATTAGTTAAAATATTAATTATTTCATTGTAATAATCATGATCGTTTTGAGTAATTAGTTCAAAATAAAATTCGGTACGATTACAAGTCGAAACCACAACAAGCCCTTTGAACCAGTCTTTGTTTTTGAAAAAAGAAGTAAATTTGATAATATCTTTTTCACAAAAAACAAATTTTTCTCTAACTTCCACAGGAGCTGAATTGTGATTTATACCAATTAATACGATCATAATCAAAGAATTATATTTTTATGATAAATAAAACTATTGAATTTATGAAGCAAATGTACGAGTGAAATTTGAAGGAAATTTGGAGATAAACACTTGTTTACTAAAAAATATTGTATAACATAAAATCGTCCTAATTATTATGGAATATTTAGGTCTCTTTTTTATGAAATATACTGAATCACAATTATGAGCAATGGTTCGTTAAGTTTCTATATATATATGATTTACAGAAAATTGAAAAGTATTGTTTGTTTAAAATAGATCGTTGAAAATCTGTGTTTTAATTTGTAATTTAGATTTCGTAATTCATAATTTAACGAAGTGTTGTATGAGAGCATTTCAGTATAAATATCTAAAATTGCGTGAAGAGAAAAAGAGTAAATATTTAATTTTTGAAAAAAAGGACAATCGAATGTAATTTATTTTTGTACATGTAATGAATTTTTATATCAGAAATATCACAAATACGTTTTACAATAGAAAGACCTATGCCAAGAGAATTTGAATTAGAGTCTGATTTACTAAAACGATCGAAGAAATCAGCCGTAGGT
>JAOZTL010000467.1 GCA_029942205.1 Bacteroidales bacterium
CTTAAATTATCTTTCAAATATTCTAATGCTTGTGCATAATTCTCCAATAATAAGTAAATTTCAAAAATCAGAAGATTTATCTTTACAGAAGCAGCGTCTTGTTTTTTGCTGATTTTGAGCGCAGAAAACGCATACCGAAGAGATTCGCTAAATACGCCTTTATTTGTGTAGGCTTGAGCTAAGATAAATAAATTTTCTTGTTGAAGCAGCACATCGTGAATAGTTGTTGCTTGCTTGTATCCCAAATTTGCATATTCGATAGTCAATTGCATGTTTTGTAACAAATACAATTCAGCCAATCTGGTTGCAATTGGAGCTTGAGCCGTTGCGTGTGTTTGTTTTTCTAGTTGGGAGAGTAAGCTATCGATTGTTTTTTGCTGCGAAAAAGCCCCATACGGACTTAGTAGTAAAAGGGGAATTCCCCACACCACAGCTCGATAACAAGACCATATCCATTTGCAATTTCGCATTCAGCAAAACTATGGATATAAAGCTAATATTTAAAATAAATTTTCATTTTTTTTCAATAAGTCCCAAAAGCTTAGTCGCACTTAGGTTTTCGCCTTTGGCTACCACGTCCGATTTCATGTAATACACTTCTCTTTGCTCCAGCAAATTGGTGATGAAATCCAGTATTTCGTCTTCCGATTTATTTTGAATCAATGGGCGTTGATTCTTTGCATGTATCAATCGGTCGGTAAGGCTTTTTGGGTGTAATTGCAAGTAAATGCTTGTTCCTGAATATTTCATGCGTTTCATATTATCAAAAAAGCAAGGCGTTCCGCCACCTGTGGAAAGAACAAAACTCTTTTTTTCGATCAAAGCCAGCAAAACATGATGCTCTACTTCACGAAAGTATTTTTCGCCATGCAAGGCAAATATTTGGGATATTGTTTTTCCTTCTTTTTTCTCTATTTCTTGATCCAAATCTAAAAAAGGTATATGCAGTTTGTTTGATATTTTTTTGCCAATGGTTGTTTTTCCGCTCCCCATCATTCCTGTTAGAAAAATTTTTCTCTTTTCCACGTAATTTAAAATAGTTGATAATAGATAATTTTACTTTTCGCTAAGTCATTGCTTACAATTATTTTGCACAATTACGTAAGCTACATCAAAAAGGTCAAAAATCTAAAGAGATCGACAAAATTAAGTTTCTAGTTGTTTCTTTATAAATCATTGATTAAGAAAGTATTTTGTACAATTACGTAAGCTACATCAAAAAGGTCAAAGACCTTTAGCGTTTCTTTTTCTTTTTAAAATTCCGTTTATTGAAACTTTGTCTTTTCTTGTTTGGATTATACGAAGGACTTTTGCCTAGGTCTGCTGGGATTGGTATTTTTATGATTGTCGAATCAATTAAAGTTTCTATTTTAGAAAAGTTATACTGATCTTTTTCATTAATAAAAGTAACTGCAACACCAGTTGATTTTGCACGAGCCGTTCGCCCTACACGATGTACATAATCTTCCGCATCTTGTGGCACATCAAAATTGATAACTAAATCTAAATCTTCAATATCAATACCTCTTGATAGAATATCTGTTGCAACAAGTATTTGTATTCGTCTATTTCTGAATTGTAACAGAATATCTTCTCGCTCTCTTTGTTCAAAATCGGAATGAATACTCCCCACCGAATGTTTTAGTTTCTTTAATTTTTCGGCAATTCGTTTTGTATTAAGTTTTGTGGAAGAAAATATCAAGACCGATTGTAATTCTTTTCCATCCAACAAGCGATGAATCATTTCTATTTTATGCTCATCGTAAGTTAGATAAGCCATTTGTAATACTCCCTCGGCAGGTTTGGATATTTCAAAAGCGATCTCTTCGGGGTCTCTTAATATTGCTTTTGCTAATTTTCTGATTTTATCAGGCATTGTGGCCGAAAACATAAGAGTTTCACGCTCTTTAGGCATTTTATTTATGATTTTCATTATATCATCATAAAATCCCATATCGAGCATTTTGTCAGCTTCGTCTAAAATAAGGTGTTCTATTTTATCAAACTTTAAATAACCAAAATTCATGTGCGAAAGCAAACGTCCAGGCGTACCGATAACAATGTTTACGCCAGTTTCAAACGCTCTGCGCTGTGTATCCCAAACGCCCGAATCGCCACCGCCATACACTGCCAGTGAGCTTGCTCCTACGAAATACGAAAAGCCTTGCAATTGTTGATCTACCTGCATCGCCAGTTCTCTTGTCGGAGTAAGGATTAAGGTATGAATGGAATCTGTTGGATTTTTGGCTAATTTATTCAATATTGGTAATAAATAAGCGGCAGTTTTGCCTGTTCCTGTTTGCGCACAAGCAATCAAATCTTTATTTTCTAAAATAATAGGAATTGATTGGGCTTGTACGGGTGTGGGGTTTTCAAACTGCATAGCAGCTAAGCCTTCAACTAATTCAGGCTCAAAATTAAAATGATCAAATGTCAATGTTAGTAGTTTTTATTATTAGTGAAAAGCACTAAGGTCTGCGACCTTTTTGATATTGCTTACGCACTTGTACCGAACGGTTTACACAAGTGCGTGAGCAACTATAAAGTTATCCTAAGTATGATTTTAATAAATTGCTTCGAGAAGTATTACGTAAGCGTCGAATTGCTTTTTCTCTAATCTGGCGCACACGTTCGCGTGTAAGACCAAATTTTTCGCCTATTTCTTCCAAAGACATTTCTGGGATTCCGATTCCAAACGATAATTTAAGTATTGTTCTTTCTCTTTCGGTAAGTGTCGAAAATGCACGTTCGATTTCTTTGCTCAACGATTCGTTAATCAACGAGCTATCGGCAACAGGCGAGTCTCCGTTTTCAAGTACATCAAGCAAGCTGTTGTCTTCGCCAGTAACGAAGGGCGCATCCACCGACACGTGCCTACCTGAGACACGCATGGTATCCATTACTTTTTCTTTTGGTAGGTCTAATATTTTAGCTAATTCTTCGGGCGATGGGCGACGTTGATTTTTTTGTTCAAACTCGGCAACCGCTTTGTTATATTTGCTCAATGAGCTTACTTGATTGAGAGGTAAACGTACAATTCGAGATTGTTCGTTGATGGCTTGCATTATTGATTGACGAATCCACCAGACAGCATACGAAATAAATTTGAATCCACGTGTTTCGTCAAATTTCTCTGCAGCTTTTATTAGTCCTAAGTTTCCTTCATTAATTAAATCTGGAAGACTTAAGCCTTGATTTTGATACTGT
>JAOZTL010000468.1 GCA_029942205.1 Bacteroidales bacterium
ACTTTTGAGTTTGTTTGTCAAGGGAAAAGGCTTTTTTTGGTGTTTTTTCTTTTACTGCAGAGTTTTTTTGATTTTTCTTAGCAAGATTTTGCGAAATTATTTTGTGCGACTTTGCGGTTAAGTGTAATACCATTATACAAAGTTAAAAATAAATGTCAATGTTTTTCTTCTGGTTTTGGAAACTTTACGAAGCATAACAAACAAAAGGGGTTTGGTCGTTTGTGTTTGTGGTGGAGGGTGTAGGAGGCTTTACACTAAAAAGGAAAGGATGATTAAAGAAAAACCATCCTCCAAAATATCCTACGGATACTGCAATGTTATCGAGAATCAGCTTTATCTAGCAGACAATACTGCAAATTTCACAACTCCGCCCACAATCATTCCACTGAGTGCACCCCAAGCAGCTTGTCGTGTTTTTTGTTTATCACCATCCGATACCAAGTAGATGACCAAAACCGCAGCAGGAGCAACACCAACACCATACAACGAGTATGTGCCCACTGCTCCTAGTGTAAAGCATAGCCAAAATGGAGACATGCCAGTTGGTTGTACATACACTTTTTGCCAATACTCAGACAAGTTGCCAGTTTCGAGCCATGCCTCGTCCAAGTTATTCAGGCTCAAAACCGATGGTTGGCCTAACTCGTCCGTTATGGGCTTTATTTCTAGTGTATAAGCGTCCATACTTGCATCAAACGTAAGTAAGCTTGTTCTATCGCTTTGCGAAAATACGCTTACTGATAATAAAATCGAGAGTACAATTAATTTTATTCTAATCATAATTCGTAGGTTTAAGATCTTCGATATATTTATCTACTTTTGTTCTTTTTACTTTCCTCTTTATATTATTTCCTTCAATAATCTCTCTATACTAACAAACTGGGATCTTTTCGCACAATTCGCTTAGAAATAAAAATCCCCAATTCATACAATAGCAACAAAGGCAACGATACCAATACTTGACTAAAAATATCGGGAGGTGTGATGACTGCTGATAAAGCTAAAATGGCAATCAAGGAGTGTCGTCGATATTTTTTCAAATCGGCAGGCGTAACCAGCCCTGCCTTGCTGAGGAAATAAATAAGAATGGGCAATTCAAAAATAACACCGCTAGCCAGTACTACCGACGTAACTGTCTGTATGTAAGATCCTAAATTGATTTGATTCAGTACCAAACTACTCACATTATAGCCTCCTAGAAAATGCACCGAAAGTGGTACGATAATATAAAAGCCAAACATTACGCCCAAAATAAATAATAAGGAAGAGAAAAACACAGCTCCTTTGGCAGTATCACGCTCTTGATCGTACAGTGCTGGACGCAAAAACGACCATATTTGCCAAAAAATATAAGGGAAAGCCACAATCACTCCTACCACAATAGATACCATAATGTGTGTAGAGAATTGTCCTGACATATTGATATTGATAATTTGAAATGGATTACTATTAATACACAAAGTACTTACATTAATCCAGTTACCAAAATCGCACAACAGGCGATTGGTAATAAATTCAGGTGTTTTGGGTGCTAATAGAATAACATCAAAAATGATGTTATTAAACACAAAAGCAAGAATCGCCAGTACGAGCACTGCTAATACCGATTTTATTAGATGCCATCGGAGCGTTTCTAAATGTTCTAAAAAGGACATTTCTTTATCTACTGGGGTTTCATTTTGTTCCATAAATATGAGGTCTTTACCTTTTTAATGTTGCCTATGGGTTTTTTACCCCTTTTGATGTTGCTTACTCAATTATATAAATCAAGTAAGGTCTTTGGGAGACAAAAAATTACAGCTAAAAACAGAAAAAAAATCTATTTTTTTTCAATAAGTTATCAATAACTATACAATTCCCTCTTTTAAAATATCATGCAAATGAACAATACCTAAATACTTATTTTGTTCTGCCACAATAAGCTGTGTAATGTGGTTATTTTTCATCATCTCGAATGCTTTCACCGCCAGCATACTTTCTGGGACAACTTTCGGATTCTTACTCATGATGTCTTGCGCCGTAAGTTGAACAATTTCGCTTGCTCGCTGTTGGAGCATACGCCGCAAATCGCCATCGGTAATGATGCCTACCAGCTCTTGTTGCGCATTCAGAACCACTGTTGCTCCTAGCCTATTGGACGATATTTCGAGAATTACCCGATCAACTCTATCAGTGATGACTACATGCGGAGCACTATTGTTTCTAAACAAATCGCCCACACGCAAATACAACTGCTTGCCAAGTGCGCCTCCAGGATGATATTTTGCAAAATCGGCACTCGTAAACTCTCGACTTTCGAGCAAGCACACCGCAAGCGCATCGCCCATCACCAACTGTGCCGTTGTACTCGATGTTGGTGCAAGATTGTTGGGACACGCTTCTTTATCGACTGTTGCACGAAGAACAAAATCGGCTTGTTGTGCCAAATACGAATCGGCATTGGAAACCATAGCAATAAGCTTATTACCCAAATGGCGAATCAACGGAACAAGTACTTTTATCTCGGGCGTATTTCCACTTTTGGAGATACACAGCACCACGTCATTGTTTTGTACAATACCCAAATCGCCATGAATGGCATCGGCGGCATGCATAAAAATAGAAGGAGTGCCTGTAGAATTAAGTGTAGCAACAATCTTTTGTGCAATATTCGCACTTTTGCCTATACCCGTAATCACGACTCGTCCTTGACTGCGATAAATCAACTCTACGGCTTGTGCAAAATCATTATCTACATAATCAACCATTTTCTGTATGGCTAAATACTCGGTCGTTATGGTTTGTTGTGCTATTTGCTTTATTTCGTCCCTTGTTTTCAATTTTTTGATTGTTTTATTTTAATCTGCAATTTTTATGAAAGATCAAATTTGCAATTTCCTTTTTTTTGTTTAATTTTACAGAGGAGCTCAGAATGTCTTCGTTCGATACTTTCAGTATAAGTTGCAAAGATATTAAAAATTATAAGGTGATGAAACCTACATGGAGGTATTTAAGGTCTTCGAGCTTTTTATAGTTACTTACGTATTTGTGTATCATCAGCTAAATCAGTTATTTACATACAATTCTGTATATTACTGAATCGTTGGAATTGTGTAAGCAATATCAACAAAGAGATTGTTCTGAAATAACTTGACGTTTTCAACCTATTAAAAAACAAAATAATTTCGTTTAAAAT
>JAOZTL010000469.1 GCA_029942205.1 Bacteroidales bacterium
TTCAAAATTTCTTAGCGGTAAGACCATCAAGCATCCGCAGGATCTTGATGCGTCTGATTATAAAAAAAATCTAAATCAATAACAAACCATTCTTCCGTAATGTTTGCCATTCGTTGCTTCTGTTAAGACTTTGCAGAGAAGCATAACTTTTTATTAGGTCTAATTCCTCCAACTGCGAAAATATTATTCTTTCGTCAGCCATTACGCTCGCACGTTGCAGCATGCGAAAGATAAACGAAGCCTTGTTATTGGTTAGCTTTAAACGAAACGAGTGTTCGGAAAGATGAAAGACGAGCATCGTTTTGTTCTTTTTCTGCGGCACGATTTCGGGTAAAGCGTGCATCCATAGGATTCTTTTGGAGAGAAGCTTTATTTTATTTTTCGGTCGAATATAATTTGCGATAAGCGTAGGCGGCAGTTTGGTTTGAGGAATTTCAAAATCAAACCATTCGGACAAATGCATATCGAAACCATAATCGTGCATGTAATTGAACAAGGACTTTTTGAGTCCGAAGCTAAACATTTCATGCTCGGTGCCATCGGGATCGCTATGCTCTACGTCATTAAGCGCAAAAGAGTTTGGGCGGTCGATGCGTTGCACTCCAAATGCTTCTGGCTGTATGCCAATGGGGCTGTGTACGGTCATCACAAACCGATGCCAGAAAGCACTTTGTATGAGTTTGTTCTCAAACAGTTGGCGAACCACCTCAAGCGCATCGATGGTTTCTTGTGCCGTTTGTGTTGGGAATCCGTACATGAGGTAGGCGTGCACCATGATTCCTGCCTGAGCCAAATTATGGGTAACTCGTGCCACTTGCTGAATGCTAACACCCTTTTTCATTTTCAACAAAAGCCTATCGGAAGCCACTTCCAGCCCACCCGAAACGGCAATGCATCCCGATTGAGCGAGCAATAGGCACAAATCGGGGCTAAATGTTTCTTCAAATCGGACATTTGTCCACCACGTGATTTTGATATTTCGGCGAATGAGTTCAATTGCCATCTCACGCAAAACGTTTGGTGGAGCAGCTTCGTCCACAAAATGAAAGCCCGTTTGTTTGGTTTGTCGGATGCTGTCTTCTATTCGGTTGCAGATCGTTTGGGCCGAAGCGGCTTGGTAGCGTTTGATATAATCGAGCGATACGTCGCAAAACGAGCACTGATGCCAGTAGCAGCCGTGAGCAATGGCGAGTTTGTTCCATCGCCCGTCGCTCCATAGCCGATGCATGGGGTTTGCTACTTCTAGCACCGAGATGTAGCGGTCAAGCGGCAGCCCCTCGTAGCTAGGGCTAGGCATTTGCTCATGCTTAAAGTCGGGCAGCGTGTCGGTATGTAGGTAGCTTATTTGTTGGTTTACCAGCGTGTAAGTCCGCACCAGCTGAGGGTCTTGCTGATGAATTAAGTGATTTAATAATTGGAGAATCGGTCGTTCGCCATCATCAAGGCATACAAAATCGACGAGTTGAAATAGTCGCTTTTCTTCTATTTGTCGGAGTTCGGTATTGACAAAACCGCCACCAAGAATAATTGGCGTGTTTGGGTGGTTTCGTTTGATGTATCGAGCAATTTTGAGAGCAGCAAACAAATTCCCGGGGAAAGCAACCGAAAGCGCAACGACTTTTGGATGATGGAGCTGGATACTTTTTTCGGTCAATCGGAGCATGCTGTCGGTGATTGGATTTTGCTCGTCCAGCATTTTCCATAATTCATCGAAATTACTACCGTTTATGCCAATTTGTTCGGCATAGCGACTGAAACCAAAATTTGAATCCACGCATTCTGTTATCCAATCGGCTAGATCTTCGAGAAACAACGTGGCAATGTATTTGGCTTTATCCGTGATACTAACCGTTCCGAATAGCCACTCCATATCGGGCAATTGCTCGAAACGAGAGGCTTGAGGCAAGCTGAATTTTGCAATGGCATAAGCAGGCGTATTGTCTTTGCCTTGCAAAAAGCGGATGATTGCATCGATATTGGCGATGTACTCTTTTTGAAGTAGTTGTATTCGTTTTGCATTTACGGAGCAGTTTTGTTTTTTGGGAATTGCAAACAGCTTTTCCATGCCCTCTTTGGTGAAAATATCGAGAATCGTTTCGATACCCAAGTCTATTTGTGCTGCCCGAAAATGGTGCTGTTCCACAAAACCTTTGAGAAAAGCCGTTGCAGGGTAGGGGGTATTCAATTGCGTGAATGGTGGCTGAATAAACAGAATGTCTTTTTCGATATGCATGGTTTATTGTAATAGTTTTGTACAAGTGCGTAAGCAACATTAAATAGCATGAAGTGCTTACTAGCAAAACAAAACGGATTTTTTTTTAATCCGTGTAATCCGTAAAATCAGTGTTCCATCAAGTACGAGTACTTAGTTTTTCGATAGGAGTAAGTTCTTTTAGTTCCTTTAAGAAAAGCTCCATGCCACTTCGTTTTTCTGCATCCAGAATATAACTGATACTATTTTTGAGGTAATATTCAATATCCACTTTGGCATTTGGGTTTTGTGTGTTAAATACCTTTACCGTTTGGTCGATGTGTGTGATGCCTAGCTTGAGTGAATGATTGAATTGTTTCAGAAAATCATTTTCGGGTTGCGAGTGGCTGAGCCATGCCGCAAATACAAACGGTTTTCCAGTGAGTTGTTGCCAAGCTTCGGCCAAATCGTATTGGTAAGCGAACTTACGAGGCATATCAAACGTACGATCGCCGATAATTACTCCAGCGACGGATCCGTTTATTTGAGTTTCGTAGCCTACTTTCGCTTTTATCCATTTGGGTTGTATGTTCCATAATTTTTTAGCCAGTACACGCACCAAGTTGATGGATGTTTGTGATTGATAATCGAGCAAAATAGTTTCTATCTTATGAATGGGCATATCGCTCACCAGCAGAACCGAATCTACTTTACCTACCGCTCCAATGCAGTAATCGGATATGACGTGTACTTGATCCAGTTGCGGTATCGCAGCTACAGGAATCAGCCCGATGTCTACTTGTTTGTTGATAAATTTTTGAGCACTTAGTGCAGGATAATCGAGTGAGATGTCGTGTGTTTTGCTGATGGAAGAATGCTGAAACCCATACAAAAATGGGAGTGTATTTAGGTACGATACAGCAGATATTTTATATCTCATGGTTATTTTTTTTTAAGATTAAATAAGGATAAAGACTTTAAGTG
>JAOZTL010000470.1 GCA_029942205.1 Bacteroidales bacterium
ACCTCGAATCGTCCGTAGGACATTCGAGCGTCTGGACTTGTAGAAAGATTAACGATTCGATGTACTTCGGACAATCGAATGTATGGATCTTCGATTAGACGCATCAAGGTCTTCCAGACGCTTGATGGTCATTGTACGATCGCTAAGACCTCGAATCGTCCGTAGGACATTCGAGCGTCTGGACTTGTAGAAAGATTGACGATTAGATGTACTTCGGACGATCGAATGCCTGAATTTTCGATTAGACGCATCAAGGTCTTCCAGACGCTTGATGGTCATTGTACGATCGCTAAGACCTCGAATCGTCCGTAGGACATTCGAGCGTCTGGACTTGTAGAAAGATTAACGAGTCGATGTCCTTCGGACAATCGAATGTATGGATCTTCAAGCGACTACGCTTAATAGCTGCACAAAAAACGATTGAAATTTATCGGAAAGTCAGGACTAATTTCATCCATTCACTTATTTTTTTCTTCTTTTTGGAATAGAGCAAAAACGATTTGACCAACATAAATACCAAATACGCCTTCGATTAGTCCTATTATTTGTTGCAAATCATTGCCCGACATATTACCTTTTGCGGTTTGATTAACACTTATCACAATGGCAAAAAAGTAAATTGGAAAAACAATAAAAGTCATGATTGAAATGGAGCTTTTCATGCGTTTGTTATTTTCGCTATTTGCTTTTTCTTTATATGGATTAGATATAATATCTTTTACGATAACCGTCAAATAAACCGTAAACAGTGGAAGAATGAGGGTTAGTGCCGAAATCATCTCATTTTTTTCTAAGCCTCCTGTTGTATAATGAAATAAAATTAATGCAATAGTAGCTATTTTGGCTAATAGCATAAAAACGAGGATATAAGTTTTTAGTCTACTCTCTTTCATGGCTTATTTTTTTAAATATTTGTATAATTTATTGAGAAAATTCTCGGTATACGTATCTAAATAAGTGGTAAATTCGGGTTCCATTTTATTTGCATTATTCCAAACTACGGGGTTGTAGAAGCCCGAACTAAATCGCCCATCTGTGGTACAAATCATTTTAGCACCTATGTTAGAGACAGTATTATATTCTATCGTAAATTGGAGATACTCCCAGGCTCGGTAATCGCAATAGTTATCGTCTTCGTACCACCATTGTAAAGCATTGCATAAGTAATTCTGTTCTTGATCGTTTAGCACTTCATTTTTCAGGCGGAAAACTTTCATTACTAATTTCTCTTCTCCTTCTTTGTAATTACATGTAAATTTGGCTTTGGGGGTTAATTTATCTTTTTCAAAACCACCTGTTTTATAAAAATCTTGGGTAAATTTAATGATTGATTCATAAACCTCGTGCCTATTTTGTGAGGCGTTCTCTAAGCTCACTTCGGTATTGCCTACCTTTATTTTATCAAACGAAATGGGAAAACTTTTACTTATTGCTTTACAAAAATTCTCAATCGTTTTTACCTTTTTTGTTTTTTTATCAAAATAAATCAACAAATCCGTACAGCTTTGTACTTCGGGATCGTAGGTTTCTTGTATTTTTATAGCTAAGTCCGTAGGAGCTTGCTGAATGGTGTGCATATATCGAAAAAACAAATACTCGGAAATGCTGTATTTTCCGTCTTGCTCAAAGCGTTCTTTTATTGTTTGCCATGCCACCGAAGCACTATCGGTGTCGGTGTACGTAAATTTTAATTGCAACAAATGAAAACCTTTGAAGTCGATTATATCCGAAACTTCAAAAAAAGAAGAGAGATTGGTTTCATTAAGTATTTTGGTGTATGCTAGTTTTGTTTCCGAATAGTTTTGTGCATATACCAGCGAAATAAAGATCAGTAAAGCAATGGTTAAGCTTGTTTTTTTCATGTGTGTTATATTATTAGGTCAAAGACTTTATTGTTTTTTGATAAATAAGAAATTACTTTCGCCAATATCTTCATTATGAAAGCTTCCCCTGAGTGCTTGGTCTGCGTTGAATATTTTTAGTATCACTTCATAAAAATTTAGTACTTTATCGTATTGCAAATTTTGTTTGTTCAGCGCATCGAATATTTGAGGCATTAGGTTTGATATTTCTTTTGTTTTGCCTTTGCCCGAAGCAATCACTTTGCGAGTTTTCAGGCTTGCGCTTAGTTGCTCTGTCCGAAAAATTTCAAACGTTCTTTGCTTATACATACTTTTTATCAGGTCGGAAGGATCTGTATCAGATTTGTGTTTAATTAAGCCACTATAACAAGCATCGGCAATAAGCAAAATATGATTGCAAGGTATGGCATCCAATTGATTTGCAAATGTGCTGTGCTCATATATTCCTCCTTTCTTACATACAAAATAGCCCATACCAAAACCATCTATATTACCATGCCCCGAGTAGAATATAAGCAATTGATCTTGATCGCCATATTCTTTATTTTTATATATTAAGATGGTATCTGTCATAGCTTTTTTTGTTGGGTTAGGTACAAGATTGACATCAAAACCAAAGCGTTGCTCCAAAATATCTCTTAATGTTTCAGCTTCACTAATACAAGCATCTAAATCGCTATATATGGATACTCCCGAATAGTCGTCAATGGCAAACAATATGGCATAATCCTTCCGTTGCGGTTTATAGTTTATCGTTACTGTTTTTGTTGCTTTATTTTTTTTGTCAGAATCATCAATAGCAGTAATTTTAAAAACATTCTTACCTTCTTTTAGGTTTATAGTGCGTGAAAAATTGCCGCTTCCAAAGTCAGATGCTTGCGTTTTGTTTATTTGCACTAACAAAATACCGCTGGCATCGCTTGCTGTTCCATTTATTGTAAAATAGTTTTCGGTACATTCAACATTGTCGTCATGCCCTAGCTTAATTACAGGCAGGGTTCTGTCTATGTTTTCGTTACCAAATATATGTATTTCGCCATTTGGCGAGCTTTGGGCTGTCCAGCTAGTGGGTAGCGGAATGTGAAGCTCGCCACCTGCCGATGTACTACTTTGCTGTGCCCAAGCCGTAGGCGTGAATATAGCCAAAAGAAATAAAAATAAAAAGAATCGCATAAGGCTGTGTTTTGTATAAGATAAAGATAAGCACTCAGAAATTACACAAATATATAAAAAATCTTTTAAAAATCTTTTAAAAATCTTATATTAATAAACTTAGACGCATCAAGGTCTTCCAGACGCTTGATGGT
>JAOZTL010000471.1 GCA_029942205.1 Bacteroidales bacterium
ATTCTTTGTTTTTATGAGGAACAAAGACTTTAAAGTTTTTTCGGATACGAATATAATACCGTAACTTATAAGGGGCATAAAACAGATTGTATAAAGACTATATTATATTTTGGCTGAAAATTAAGGACTTATGATTTGCTGAGAAAAAACGAAATGTAAATAAACTACCATTTAAGGTGCATTTCTTGCATGAAATGTGGCGCAATAAACGTATAAGTATAATATGGCTGAAAGATAAGCCCTGTTTAGGATATAAGCTCCTAAATAGGGCTTTTTTTATGCAATTTTTCTTGGTGGGCATTTTTGCTTTTTTTAAGTTGGGGTTATGGTTGGGGTTACAGTTGGGGTTATAAAAAAGCGTTTTTTTTGCGCCTTATTCATGTGGGTTGTTTTGTTTTTTTTGTTATTATAGGGGGTTTTTCTTATTTTTTTCCTTCTTTGGTTTTTGCTTAATCGGTTGATTCTTAGTTTGTTAGTTTTTATTTTTTTAAGTTTTTTGTTGTTTTTTTCAATAATTCTATGTATTCTTTTTGTGTTTGAACTAATTCTTGCAAAGTTTTTATCGTAGTTCTTAGGTCTTTGTCGTGTGTGTGGTTGTATGCCATGGGCTCTTCAGTAACAAATCTTTTCCTTTCTTTTTCTATAGTGTATCCTTTTTTCAGCATTGTGCCTTGTCCTGTTATTATCCATTCTATGTTGAATGTTTCAGAATATTCTGAACACAACAGCTTTGAAAAGAAGCTAAAGCTTGGAGCAGACTTTCCATTTACCATGTCATATACCGCTTGAGCTCTTGAATATCCTATTTTTTTTGCAAAATCGTTGATTGTAACTTCTTGACTCTCAATCATGTGTGATATTCTTTCAGAAATCTCTGTATTTTTCATCGAAAAAATTTTTTAGTTTCAGAATATTCTGTATATTTGCACTCAGTAATTTAAACGCAAAGATATGACAAAAGAAAGAAAAAGAAAAACCTGTATCGAGACAGGACAGATACCAAAAGTTATTCAAAATGGGACAGCATTTAAGTTCTTGACGAAAAGTACAAAGAGAGAGCATATTCACTCTAAGAAAATTTACAGAAAAAAACTGTATAAAATTATGGATGAATTATTGGGCGTGGATAGGCCTAAGAATAAATCGTCTTATATAAAATACTTCAGTGATCCTGAGAAAAACGTAAATCAGGCTTTTTTGAGCAATCAACGGAGTAATGAGCGTAAGTGGCATCAGTTTGATTAACGCAATGAAGTATGCGATGGAGCAGGTGTTGTTGGAAATATCTGTCGAGAGTCGAGAATTGGGTGCATTTCATGATGAAAGGGAACAAGAAGCATCTGCATATTTGATTGAATCAGCAAAGGACATGAAGGAGGTTAGTGATGGCAGATAAGAAAAAAGAAACGAAAAAAACGCACAAAGAGTCGTCCATGGAGCCTGCTCGCTTGGAATTTGATAAATGCGAGATATGTGGTGGATGGCCTGGATTGATTCGGTGGTATAATGGAAAGTGCGAGTGTGGCGAATGCTCCAGGAAATCTATTCGTAAGTATTTGCTAGCACTGCCAGTGTTGGCAGCACTAGGATTGTTGCTATTCCTCTTTTAAAAGTATCATAATTTTTGACAGTTGATTAGTCGAAGCCTCTAATATACGCATATATATTGTAACCGCAAGCATCGGAACTCGGAGAGGCGCAAAATTATAGTAAAAAAAAACACCATGATAGAGTATTATAACGATATATTGTGCATAAAAGTCGCTTGGCTTACAGGAGTCGATGGAGTTATTAGTGTGAGTAATTACAAACAGTTAAGACGTCGAGGTATTGTGAATCAAGTACGTCTGGGGGGTAATGGGCGCACAGCGTTGGTTGAATATGCTAGCTTGCCAGAGCGATTTAAAACGAAAATTCTTGAAAAAATTGGCGATCCTCGAAAAAAAGTGAAGTATAATCAGTTTCGTAAACATTTGGTGCAAGATCGTAAGGCGATTAGTTATTTTGGTAATTATAAGCTTGAAAATGGGAACTATTTGCCTACGAAACGAGCACAAGAATACTGTAATAACGCGATGTTCTTAAATGCGTTGCATGAGGTTTCATCGGATATGCAAGCTCGACGAAAGGCGATGGGAGGCATAAAAACAGGCGTATGGAATGCATTGTCGGTTGTTGTTAATGCTCTTCGAGATGAATATAAGCACTCGTTGCCTCAGAATCATCTTCGACTGAAGGATAGATATAAGCGTTACGTGGCTGAGGGGTATTCGTCGTTGGTTCATAAGAGTTATGGAAATCAGAATAGCCGAAAGGTGAATGAAGCCGTTAAACGGTTGGTTCAGTCTATTTATATCTTGAATAATAAGCCCTATGTTACTGTTGTTAATGAAATTTATCTCCAATTCTTGGCTGGAAAGATGGATCTTATTGATGCAGGTACGGGTGAGGTCTTTAATCGTCATGATTTTTATAATGACAAAGGACAACCTATTGTTGTGAGTGATGCAACTATCTGGAATTATGTTAATGATTCAAAAGATAGGATCGTTGTAGATTCTCAGCGGAGTGATCGCCATCGGTGGAATGATAAGCACAGACCTCACCATCACAGACACTCACCTAATTATTCCTTGTCTAAAATCTCTATGGATGACAGGGATTTGCCTCGAAAAATGCTCAATGGGCAACGAGTGAAAGCATATTATGCGTATGACGTTACTAGTGGTTGTATTGTTGGGATTTCGCACTCGAAAGACAAAAGTACAGAGTTGTTCTTGGATTGCATGCGAGATATGTTCCGATTTTTGGATAAAAACGGGTATGGTTTCCCTGCTGAAGTCGAAGTAGAGCATCATTTGGTGAATCAATTTAAAGATGATTTAATGAAATCTGGCGTTGTTTTTCCTTTTGTTCGATTTGCTGGCGCAGGTAATTCACAAGAGAAACGAGCAGAGCATTTTAATCGATTAAAGAAATATGGCTATGAAAAACGCTATCAACAAGGAATTGGTCGATTTTACAATAGTCAAGAGGCAAATCAAACGAAACAAGAGCTGATCTGGTTTGAAGATGGCACTATTGATACGAAAGAAAAGAAATATGCATACGATCAGTTAGTAGCAGATGATTATTTTGTTACGGATGTGTATAATAATGC
>JAOZTL010000472.1 GCA_029942205.1 Bacteroidales bacterium
AAATCATGCCAAATTACAATATTTTCACCAACAATGTTATGGAATAGAGCCTTTTATTTTTGTATTTTTTCTTTGCAAGAAGATGTCTCAAAATATAGACCAAATATTATACTTTATCTTTTTTACTTTTTAAAAACAAAGATCCCGTATGTGCTATTGTTTTTTCTATATCAGTAAACGAATAATTAAGTTTATTTTTTACTTTTTCTGATGAATACAAGGACTGTTTAGATGCAGCCCGTGCAGTGTATTTGGTTATTTTAGGCTTTTTCCGCATAATTTTGCTTCTGAGGTATTCTGCACGCCAAGCAAAAGCCAGCATGTTTTTCGACAGTTTTTTGTTGGGAGCTTCTTTTTGGAGCGATTGTGCGATGAGGCTAAAAAAATCTTTGTACCGTAAATTGGTTGCATTCAGTACAAAACGTTCGCTATGAATGTTGCTATCCATTAGTTGTATCATGATTTGTACCACATCACGAGCATCTACAAAGCCTGTACCGCCTGCGGGGTAGTAGCGTAAGCCTTTATTTATTGTTTGAAAAAAGGAAGGACTACCCGTGTGCCAGTTGCCTGCTCCAAGTATGACGGATGGATTTACGATCACGCCAGCCAGCCCTTCGGCTATTCCACGCCATACTTCAAGCTCAGCATCAAATTTACTTATCGAGTAGCCCGACCGCTGCATACTTGGCTTGCGATCGGTATTTTCATCCACAGGTTTATTGTCGGTAGCATCACCCAGTGCTGTAATGGAACTAACGTAGCAGAATTTTTTGATTCCTAGCTCTAAGCTTGCATTTACTAAATTGTGCGTACTGTCTATATTATTGCGTATCATGGCTAGGCGGTCGTTGGGATCGAATGAGACCATGGCGGCAGCATGGTACACTTTTTGGACTCCCTCCATTAGTTCTAGCATACGCTCATAGTTTCTCAAATCCAGATCGATCCACTCGATACGTGCAAACATAGCTGCACCGTCGTCGGATAAATCTAAAAACAACTGTTTCGTATTGTTTAGATTGCTTTGTTGTCGTTTTGTTGCTTTTACCGTCTTATTTTGTTGTACTAATTGGAAAAGTAAATAAGCTCCCAGCATGCCTGTACCGCCTGTAACTAAAATCATTTGTCTTCAATTTTGAAGAAGCCAAAGTAATAATTTTTATTAACTTTATCGAATACTTTGACTTAATTTGATGTTGTTTACTCAATTCTATAAATCCCGACGATTCAGCAAGAGACATAATTACATATTTACTTTTTTTGATAAGTTATTGATTGCAACAGTTTTGCACAAGTACGTAAGCAACATCAAAAAGGTCGAAGACCTTATAATAATTTTGCAAAGAGCTTAATTCTTTTTTACTTTTGCAAGATATTCATTTTACAATCTAAAAAAATCTCCCTTAACGATGAGTAATACAAAACAATTATCTGCTATTTTTTTAACAATCATTACTGCCTTAGTCGCAGTTATCGTTTGGTTATGGCTCGAAAATGGTCAATTAAACGAAAATAAAGAAAAAATGCTTGTTGAACTAGAGCAACAAACCGAAGAAAAAACAAATGCGGTAAGTGAATTAACCGATATGCTTGACCAATATGACAATCTACAAACAACGAATGACACGCTAAACAATCAATTGTACGCCGAGCGTCAAAAAATAGAAAAGTTGATTAAAAACATCAAAAACGTAAAAGCATATAATTCACAGCAAATAAGTGAATACAAAAAAGAAGTAGCTACATTACGAAAAATCATGCGTAGCTATATCGTACAAATCGACTCATTGTATACCCAAAACAACGAGCTGATTGCCGAAAATAAACAAGTGAAGTATGAATACAGCATGGTGATAGACGAAAACGAAAATTTAGCATCTAAAAATGATAGCCTTGCAGGAACGGTAGAAAAAGCACAAGTTCTAAAAGCCCTTAATATTTCGATAGCAGGCTTGAATGTGAGAGGAAAAAACACCTCACATGCTTCTAAATTAGACAAGCTAAAAACATGCTTCACCATTGGTGAAAATGCCATTGCGCCTACAGGCAGCCAGTACGTTTACTTACGTGTGGCCGATCCGAGCGGTAAAATTCTAACAAATTCTACCCAAAACTTATTCAACTACCAAGGTAGCAAAATTGCTTTCTCGGACAGAGCAAAGGTGAATTATGTCGGTAAAGATCTGAAGATTTGTGTTTTCTGGACAAAATACGAAACCATTGTTTCGGGTACGTACACAGTTGATATTTTCTTTCAAGGAAATATTATCGGGACAAAATCAATTGTACTCAGATAAGCTAAAATCAAAGATCTTATTCGCTCAAAAAATAATTTTTTTTGTCCAAATACGAAACTTATTTATAATAAATTCGTATTCTAAAGCAATTCGTTATCCGACTTGCTTCTGTACACTGAAAAATCATCACAAATATCCTTGTTGGTAAGCGGGCAAAATTAGTTCTAGATCTACCTATTAAATAACTGATTTGATTGATATTATACAAGAACGTGAGCAACTATAAAAAAGTCGTAGACCTTAATTTTTAAAAAAAAATACATGACAAATAAATTTCTGAAGAGAAAAAAACCGCAAACAGTAAAATTGATAGGAGATAAAATACCTGCCATTCGTAATACCTATCTCGAAGTATTTGGATCTTACGACACTACTGTACATGGCGGGAAATTTTTTATTCATCTTTTCAATGAAATATGCTATACTTATACTTTTTATACGCAAATTGATTTAGCAAAATCATTGGAATTATTAACCACAAAATTTGATCTTAAACAAAAAAACTATTTAATCAAAGAAGAAGCTGGAAAATCAAAAAAACCATTACAAAAAGACTATTCAGCATCTACTTATTTTATTAAATTAAAAGAAAAAGTACTTTTAGAAATAAATAATTATAAAATAATATTTTGGTATGGCAAAGACATTGATTTTAAAGAAATAGAAGAAGTTATCGAAATACTTGCTACCACAAAGAAGAAAAAGAAACATAAAAAGAAATTTTACATGGTTTCTGCCAATCACCGAGCCGAAAATAATTTGGAGTTTAAAAAGTTTTCCATCAAAAAAGTAGATATTCAGTTGGATATGAATTATAATGCCGATTTTGCTGAGGTAAACAACACGATCATGAATT
>JAOZTL010000473.1 GCA_029942205.1 Bacteroidales bacterium
TATCGAAGAAAAATGTCATGGGATATTTCGCCTATAGCAGATTATTATACGGTGGATGTAAATACGGGAACTAAAAAACTTGTTTTGCAAGGTAAAAAAGCACGTGCAAATATCTCTCCTGCAGGAAAGTACTTGTATTGGTACGATCAAGCAGATAGAAATTGGTTTGCTTATTCTATTGCTTCTAATAAAGAAATAAATATGAGCAAAAGCATAACCGTTCCTCTTTTCAATGAATCTCATGATTATCCAAGTCTACCTGGTTCTTATGGTTCGGCTGGATGGACAAAAGGAGATGCAAATTTCTTGATTAATGATAAATATGATATTTGGAAATTAGTGCCTGATGCAAGTAAAAAATCTGTTTGTATTACACAAAATTTTGGTCGAGAAAATAAAATAGAACTGCGTTACACCATGCTCGATATGGATAAGCGATACATTGAACCTAAAAATGATTTTTTATTACGAGCATTTAACACGATCAATAAACAAGATGGATTTTATACCACACAATTAAATTCTAAAACTGCTCCTAGTAAATTAATTATGGATGATTATTTGTTTGCATTCCCTCGCAAAGCGAAAAATGCCGACAAGCTTTTATGGAGAAAACAAAGTATTTCGACTTATCCAGATCTTTGGGTGAGTAATTTACGTATAGAAAAAGCACAAAAATTATCCAATGCCAATCCGCAACAAAAAGCCTACAATTGGGGAACAGTAGAAATAGTAAATTGGGTGAATTTAGAAGGAAATGATAACCATGGTTTGCTGTATAAACCAGAGAATTTTGATCCAAAAAAGAAATATCCAGTCATTATTTATTTCTATCGTTTGCATACGGACGGTATTCATCGTCATTATTTTCCAAAACCAAGTAGATCAATCATTAATCCTATTTTTTATGCGAGTAACGAGTATTTAGTATTTGTTCCAGATATTCATTACAAAAACGGATATCCAGGGCAAGGAGCTTATAATCACGTTGTAGGCGGTGCAGCGCACATCAGCAATTTTGATTATGTGGACAAAGACAACATGGCTATTCAAGGGCAATCGTGGGGAGGCTACCAAGTGGCTTACATCATCACGCAGACGGACATGTTTAAGTGTGCATCGTCGGGTGCGCCAGTCTCCAACATGACAAGTGCTTATGGTGGAATCCGCTGGGGATCAGGAATGAGCCGTATGTTTCAATACGAACAAACGCAAAGTCGTATCGGTGGTACACTTTGGGAAAAGCCTTTGCGTTACATCGAAAATTCACCAATATTCTATGTGGATAGAATAAATACGCCTGTACTTATTAGACATAATGATGGCGATGGTGCAGTACCTTGGTATCAAGGGATTGAGTTTTTTGTTGCTCTTCGTCGTTTAAATAAACCTGCATGGATGCTGAATTATAACGGTGCGCCTCACAACGAAAAAAATAAAAGTCCGAATACTTACGATTTGAGTATTCGGATGAAACAGTTTTTTGATCATTACCTAAAAGCAGCACCTGCGCCCAAATGGATGACAGAAGGAATTCCTGCTACGAAAAAAGGTAAAACACTTGGTTACGAAACAGATAAATAAGATCTTTGATCTATTGATGTTGCTTACACAATTTTAAAAATTATAATTAGTTCTACTTTACGAAGTTATAAATCTCGGTATCGTTTATTTATCTGTTTTCAGATGAGAATAAAAGTTAAAAGAAGAAATTAGGTAGAAAGTGCGTAAGCAACATCAAATAGCACGAATGCTTAGTAAATTATAGAGTTGCGTAAGAATAGCAAAAAAGGTCAAAGAGCTTATATATTTATGAATCAGGAAGAAATACAAAAAAAGCAAATCGGTACTTACATCGAACCGACAAAACCAAACAATGTGCCTAATGAAGCGCAATGGCTGGCAGGAACAGGAACAGGAGCTTGGTTTTATTTAGAACCAACGCATGAGCCTGATAAATATCGAATATGCCGTTTTTCACCTAAAGGCATTCTTGAATGTGATCGAATTTTGCAACACGAAGGAGCAGAATTATTTGTTGCGTCGCAAGATTATCAATTTACTTATTTATCGCACTGTCAGAAATGTACTGTGTTGCAAAATGGTATTAGACATTTATTCGTTTTTCAAATAAAATGGGAGTATTAAATAAAAAACACTTATTTTTGCTATTATTATTGTGGTTTGTGGAATTTTCGATTGCTCAAAACCAGCCTTTGATTATTGAAAATACAGCTTTCAAAATAGGCGAACGCTTACGCTACGAAGTAAAGTACGGCATAATTAAAGGAGGTGAGGCAGAAATGAGTATTGATTTGACCACTTCTGGCTATGATTATGCCTATTACGTTAAAGCACTGGCTCGTACAACGGGGGCTATTGGAGGGTTTGTACGTATTTATGATGTATACGAAAGTATTATCAATTTGGAAACGGGATACCCAATTATGGCTGTGCGAAATATTCGCGAACAAAAATATTTGTGGTATAACGAAGTGGTTTTCGATCATAAAAAAAATACGGTACGAAGTCTAAAATCAGGCATTCATCAAGTACCGCCTAATGTTTTGGATATTTTATCGGCATTTTATTATGCACGGCGTTATTTATTTAAGAAAAAATTAAACAAAAATGACATCATTCGTTTAGATACTTATTTTGCCGACGAATTGTTTACGATCGCTATTCGTTATAAAAAGACAGAAAAAATTCGGAGTAAATTTGGTAAAATCGAATGCCTAAAGTTTGTTCCTGTAATCGAAAAAGGTGGTTCTTTTCAGAAAGAAAAGGATTTACAAATATGGGTAACGAACGATTTAAACTATATTCCGATAAAAATACAAGCAGATTTACCTGTGAGCAAAATAAAAGTAGATTTGATTGGTTTTAAAGGAATTCGTAATAAATTTGGTCAATTAAAAAAATAGTGTATCTTAAGCTTTTCCTTTAGTGAGCAGAAACAAATTTTAAATACAATGAATAATCCAGACTTTACAGGTAAAATAATCTTAGTGGCAGAAGATAATGAACTTAATTTTATCTTTATGGATAGAATTTTAGAGTCAACGAATGTTTCTGTTATCAGAGCGAATAATGGGCAAGAAGCAATAGATATTTGTAGAGACAATACAAATATCGATCTGGTTCTGATT
>JAOZTL010000474.1 GCA_029942205.1 Bacteroidales bacterium
GTTTTATTCAAGAATCGGGCAATGAATTAGACGACCTTTTATTTTGTGATTTCTCCAATTCTAATAAAATAACAAAGATTGGTGGTTATCAATCTAGTTCCGTTTATTCAACTAATGCCGAAGAAAATAAATATCCTCATGCCGAAATTAAAGATGAAAATTATTCGTGGTTTCAGGATTCGTACAATAAAAATCGTTATCCAATTTCAATTATGAGAATTGCTGATTATACTCAACTAATTGATGCCTACCAAGAGCTTGATGGTTATGAGTATATAAGCTCGGTATATTTAGTTAGTAATGATTTTTTTATTGGTTTCAACACAATACAAAAAAAAGTAAATATTTATAATATTAAAACACCGCAAACAGTAAAAAAATCGAATCTAACAAAGGAGCAAACGGCGTTAATTGATGGTTTTATTAATGAGCGTTTTTCTTACATAAAAACAGCAATTGATTCGGCTGCTTTGGCAGAAGTTTTTGATGCAAAATTTTACAAAATCACACAAAAAGTGTTAGACAATTGGGGTTCGAGTTCAAGTAAATACATGGCTTCGGAGTTTAAAGGAATATTTGGAGTTGTTGAAAACACAAGTGATTTAACTCCACTAGTTAAAAAGAAATTTAAGCTAAAATCCAATGAAAATGCTTTGCTTTTTGAAAAAGCTTTAGATGCACTTTATCCGCTAAATGTTTTTGATGAAAAGAAAAAAGAGCATTTTAAACAAGATGGAAAATGGTATTTTGTTAGAGGAGAATCTTTTGATGTAAAAGAAGCAATTTGTGTTGAAATTGATTCTGAAAATAATATTACTAAAATAAATAAAAAGAAAGATATAAAATATCGAACACTGAATAATGAATATCGAATGTAAGATATGAAAAAAATGTACTCGACATATTTTACATTCAATATTTATTATTTTAGATTCCGATTTAGTTAAAAAACTTAAAAAAGAACAGGAACTACTTTTTTCTCATCACTGATATCGCCAGTTAAAGTCAATAAAAATGCGTGAATATCATTAAGTTCTTCGTCGCTTAATGTTTTTCCTAATTCCGTTTTAGCCATAATTTAAATCGCTTCTTTTAAATCCGTTACGCTTCCATCGTGAAAATAAGGCTGAGTTTTTTCAATATTTCTAAGCGCTTGCTCGTTAAGAGCTGTAGCATCGCCATTTAAGTATTGGTCAAAACGATAGGTAGTCATTAAAGTTCTCTCAAAAGCACCAATTGCATTTTTAAGATTTTCGTAAGTTAATGATTTTTCTTCCTCAGGAAAAGCTTCTGCAAAAAGAGCTACATATCCCTCAACTGCCGACAAACGCTTTAATACAGACGCTTCATCAGGCATTGCCATTTCTACGGGGTTTAAAACAGGACCGCCCGCTTGTGCCTCAACATCAGGCTCTCTTCCGTCCCAAAATTGACTTGCATGAATAGCAGCATTAAATACTGTTGGCGAATTTCTTGTTCCTAATCCTCCATTATCACTAGGTGATGTAGGCAAATTATCAACGCCAAAAGTAGCTAAATCATGACAAGTATTACACGATTGTGTTTTGTCTTTTGATAAACGAGTATCAAAATATAGCATTTTGCCTAATTTTACTTTTGCTTCAGTAATAGGATTACCTTCTTTTTCAAATACTTCAGGTAAAACCTTAAAAAGTTTTTGTGCCTTTACAAGTAAATTCTGATCCATTTGCTTTAAAGAATCGACAGTTTCATTACCTGTATTTTCTTCGGCATTTTGGCACGAAGTAAAAAGAAAAGCGAGCATAATAAATGCTAAAAATGTTTGTTTCATTGCTTTATATGTTTGTTAGTAATAAAAAATTAAGCGGCAAGTTACTTACAATTCTTTACATATGTGCGAAATCTAATATGTTATTTGACATTGCTTTTAATATTCTTTTTTAGTTTATTTGAAAAGATTTTATTTTTTATGTAAGTTTGTAAAAAATATAAATAAGGTCTAAGACCTATTTATCTCAAAATTTATTAGCTGTTTATTAGCAACTTCAAGTTAATGAAAAGCGGAAGAACTTTTTCAAGCGTACATACTTATGACAATAGAAGAATATATAAAACAAATACCCAAAGCCGAACTGCATATTCATATAGAAGGCAGTTTTGAGCCAGAATTAATGTTTCAAATAGCTAAACGAAACAATGTTGAAATAGGATATAATTCTGTTGAAGAATTAAAAAAGGCATATAATTTTAGCAATTTGCAAGATTTCTTAGATATTTATTACGCTGGTGCAAGTGTTTTGCTAAAAGAGCAAGATTTTTATGATTTAACTTGGGCTTATTTAGAAAAAGCACATTCGGAAAATGTAGTTCATACTGAAATATTTTTCGATCCGCAAACACATACCAATAGGGGTGTTGCATTTGAAACGGTAATACATGGAATTGATAGAGCTTTGCAAGATGCTAAAGAAAAACTAGGCATTTCGTCAAAGTTAATCATGTGTTTTTTACGTCATTTAACGGAAGAATCGGCTTTTAAAACATTAAACGAGAGTCATCAATTTAGAAATAAAATTGCAGCCGTTGGTTTAGATTCATCAGAAGTAGGAAATCCGCCCTCAAAATTTGAACGAGTTTTTGCAAAAGCAAAAGAACGAGGTTTTATAACGGTAGCTCATGCTGGCGAAGAAGGTCCTTCAGATTATATTTGGGAGGCTGTAAATTTATTGAAAGTTTCGAGAATTGATCATGGAAATACTTGTTTGAGTGATAGCCGACTTGTTAAAAGATTAGCAAGAGAAAAAACTGGATTAACAGTTTGTCCGCTTTCAAATTTAGCATTAAAAGTGGTAGATGATTTGAAAAATCACCCTTTAAAAATTATGATGGAAAAAAGGCTAATGGTAACTATAAACTCTGACGACCCAGCGTATTTTGGTGGCTATATAAATGAGAATTATATTCAAATTGCAAAAGCCTTAGATTTGACAAAAGAAGACATTACTACTTTAGTAAAAAATTCATTCAACGCAAGTTTTTTAACAAAAGAAGAAAAGGAGAAAATGCTGAATATAGAATAAGTGAAAATTCTAGAATTTCACTCCTCCAATCAGAATATCATCTGTTTGTTTGGTATTGCCTATCCATTTTTCAAATGTATTTTTTA
>JAOZTL010000475.1 GCA_029942205.1 Bacteroidales bacterium
TAAACAAAAAATAATTCATTTTCTAAATCACAATTATAACAGCAATTCAGTATACATTATGGTTCATTAATATTAAATTCAAAAGAATAAAAGAGCAGAAACTATATTTTTAAAGTTTTTTTTATTTGACATTTCCCATTTATTTCGTAGCTTTACCAAATGTATTTGAGATACAAAAAAGAACAGCTTTTAATCTATTACAAATAAACACATTCTATCTATTCATAATTATTAAATAAATAAGTTTTATTCTTAAAAAATATAATAAAAAATCCTTTTGGTTATTTATTTCAGGAGAATAAACTTCGCCAAACAGATAGATGCTTAAATTTCAATAATTTACAAATAGCAAACACATGAAACTTAAATTAAATTATTTTTTCTTCGTATTACTTATTGGTGGACTATTCAGCATATCTGCATGCGATTCGGAAGAAGAAGAGAATACGAATGAAACCGAATTAACCGAAGAACTTTCTATTGATAAAATTCCCAAAAAATACGTCATGCAAGACTATTTAGTTCCTTCCGAACTAAATTACAATCGACAAAGTGGTGATTTTATTTATGCTAAATTTCATCCAATTGGTTGGTCGCAAACAGGAACATTCGCTTATATCGTAGAACCAGCAGATCAAGCAACAGGTTTTTATTTATTTAATTTTATACTAGTAGACAGTAATACAGATAAAGTTTTATGGACTTGGAAGCCCGAAGAAACGGAAGAAGGAAGTATCGAATTAATTTGGGAAACAAACTACGAACTGTTCAAAAGTTATTTGAATGAATATGAAATTTATCAACAACAAAATATACAATTAGAAACGAATAATTTCACTTATTTAGATAATCAATATTCGATACAGCTTGAAACCAAAACGCAAGAAGAGCCAGACTATGGCTTTGATGTAATAACAGAAACATACATTCGCTTACAATCAACCAGTTTAGGAAAAAAAAATGTATATGCCTATGTCGAAAAAGATTATTCGCAGATACTGAGTGTGATTGTTGCTGGCTGCTTGCGTAATCCATTAGGCGATCAAATTGCCATATTTACTCGTTATGAAATGTGGGGCTACGAAGGACCTCCTAATTTGATTTATTTTCAAATCTTTGGTAGTTCGCTATCGTCAGGCTTCGAGAATAAGCCTGCAAGCTAAATTAATGTCTGCATCAATTTGACAATAAACTTGCGTCAAGTAATAATTTGGTCGTATTTAGAACAAACATAAATCGTAATTTCATATAAAAAAAAGCTAAATAGTCATACAAAAAAATAACATTTCTTTTCTAATCAACTGGCTACAAGAATATTACGTAAATGAACAAATAACACTAAATTAGGTCAAAGACCTTACTCCCTAAAAAAAGCATATAATTTAGAGTAAATTATTTTTTTGTATAAAAAAAAATAGTACTTTTATACACGATAAGCAATAAGCACTTTGTGTTACACTTGTAATTTTTTTTATCAAAAAAAAAGATTCCGAACGATAAGTTTCTAAAAATACACAAATTCAGACTTCGTCTGTTTCATTATTTTTGTTCATCTATATAGCTATGTTTTAACGTTTTATGACACTGCTTAATCTAATTATACGTATTTAGGCGTAACTTACTGATTTACATTGACAATTTGTCCAAAAATAAATATCAAAACAGACGAAGTCTGAAATTAGAATTTTATAAAAGCAAATAAACATAAACCTAATAATAAATAGCAGTATTATGGAAATAAAGAACCATTTTTTATCTGGCGAAAATGTCAAAAAATTTATAAAATCTCCAAATCATAGTGGTGAGTTTCAATCTGGCTTACCTGATACAATTATTGTACATTATACTGCTGGTCCAGCCAAACCATCCATTAATACATTAACCAATCCTCGTGCTAAAGCATCGGCGCACATTGTGGTGGATAGAGACGGAAGCATCACGCAACTAGTCCCTTTCAACGTAATCGCATGGCATGCAGGACGTAGTACTTATGGAGGGCGCACAGGATTTAATAAATACTCGGTCGGAATCGAAATAGTAAATTCAGGTCATCTCACCAAAAGTGGAAATGTATATCGTTCTTGGTTTGGTGCATCCTACAATCCTAGTGACGTAATAGAAGCAGTACATCGCAACCAAACAACATCTAAATATTGGCATACTTATACACAAGAGCAAATTGAAACAGTAACAGAACTTTGTCAGCTACTGATCGAAAACTACGACATGAAAATGATCTTAGGACACGAAGAAATAGCTCCAAAACGTAAATCTGATCCAGGTCCAGCATTTCCACTTGACCGATTGCGTGATCGCTTACTTAATGCCGACCGTGATTCCGACGATGCCGACGAAGAACCAACCAATGGACGTGTAATTGCAAATAGTCTGAACATTCGCTCCACTCCTACTACTGGTGCAAAAAAAGTGGCTTTACCTCTCAAAAAAGGAACTAAAGTCAAAATAATGGATAAATCAAAAGACTGGTATTTTGTAAAAACTGAAATAGAAGGCTGGGTGGCTGCCAAATATATTGATGAAGAATAAAAAATGTTGTTTTTTTGTATGAATACTTAAATAGTTTTAGATATTAAATATAAATTAAATGAAGCGTTGGATTATAGTATTACTCATTATTGTCGGGCTTTTGATAGTGGTTGGTTACTTGTACGATCAAGGCTACTTACAAAATATGCGCTGGCAAGGAGCAACCATGATAGCAGCCATATTAGCAGGACCTTACGTAGCTATTAAAAATTGGCTAACGGCAAACAAGGAGGACGTTAACGAAATATTGCAGAATAATCAACAAACGGTAGAACAGGAAAAAAAGCATCGAAAAGAAATGGATGCTGTTATCAAAGAACGGGAAAATCGAATCAAAAATCTCGATAAAGAAATTGATTTATTAGATAAGAAAATGCAACTTTTAGAAAAAAAGAAAGAATTAATAGACAAAGAAGTAGAGAGTATGTCTCTGAATGAAACACAAAATGAACTGAATCGTTTATTAAATAACTAATTTTTTTTGCAAAATAGGCGATAATTTCAGTCATCGAAATTTTAGTCATTTATAAAATCACAAAACAATGAAAATAAATGTACTAACAATATTTTTCATTTTGGTATCGGA
>JAOZTL010000476.1 GCA_029942205.1 Bacteroidales bacterium
TTGAAAATAAGGTCTTTGACCTATTTATAGTTGCTTACGCAATTTTGTAAATATTTAATTGTAAATATAGAATTAATTTTGTCCACCTACTTAATAAATGTAATAAAAATCCAAAATAGCATAAAAAGTAGCTGAATCGTAGTTTCAGACCTTGTCTGTTTTGTTATTTTACTCATTTATATAGTTATATTTTAACTATTTATCATATTGCTTGATATAATTGTGTGTTTTTATGCTAATTTACATTGATGATTTGTCAAAAAAAACAAAAAATAAATATCAAAAAAGACGAAGTCTGAGTTTGGATTAAAATTTGTATCTATATTAATATAAAAGTCTGAAAAAATGTTGATAACATTGTTAATAACATTTTTGAAAAAAAAGGAAGTTGAAAAAGAATGTATTTTTATATTTTATAATATTGATAATCAGATTTTTAAATTTATTGCTAGGGCAAAATGAATTTCAAAAAGTTTCCTGTTAGATTAAATAAGCTTGCATAATAAGATTTTTTGAGTAAATTTGTCCCCAGCAAAGAAGTTCTTTTTTGATGAAAAACTATATTTTTTTGACGAAAAGCTTTTTTTTACTAAAATGTGAATGATGAAAAAAATAAAGTACCAATTTGATAGAGAGACACTTAGTTTTAAAAAAATAGACATTTCTTTCAAAGACATGTTTTTTAAAACAATTCTTCCTCAATCAATCATTGCCATAATTTTTGGAGCAGTTTTATTTTTGCTTTTAAATTTAGTAATAGAGTCTCCATTAGAAAGAGAATTACGAGAAGACCAAAATAATTTGCTTATCCAGTACGAGTTATTAAACAAAGAAATGAACAGCTCTAGTCTCCAGCTGGCAAGCATGCAACAACGAGACGACGACGTTTACCGCAAAATTTTTCAAGCCGATGCAGTACCAAGCTCTGTCCGCAAAGCAGGTTTTGGAGGCATTGATAAATACGCTTACCTTACAGGATTTCAAAATTCAGACATCGTTATTAATACAGCTCAGCAAATCGACCTAATCTCACGTCAATTAGTTGTTCAATCCAAATCTTACGACGAAGTGATTGATTTGGTGAAAAATAAAGAAAAAATGTTGGCTTCGATGCCAGCCATACAGCCAATATCCAATAAAGATTTGACTCGTTTTGGATCACCTTTTGGTTACCGTATGCACCCCATTTTAGGATATTTAAAAATGCACGCAGGTGTCGATTTGACAGCTCCTACTGGCACTAATATTTATGCACCAGGCGATGGTGTTGTCATTCGTGCCGATGCAGGTTCTCGTGGTTATGGTAATCACGTTCGCATCAACCACGGTTATGGATATATTACTGTTTATGGGCATTTGAGCAAAATAAATGTAAGAGTAGGACAAAAAGTAAAACGTGGAGATGTTATTGGCTTAGTAGGAAGTACAGGCTTATCTACAAGTCCTCATTTACATTACGAAGTTCGGATAAACAATAAACCAGTGAATCCACTTAATTTTTATTATAATGATTTGACCGATGAAGAATTTGATAAAATGATTGCAATGTCGGCAAATGCAAATACTCATATTTTTGAATAAAATGTATAAGATCTTTTTTAGTAAAAAGCCCATTTATTGGGCTTTTTTTGTATTTAATTTTTTAGCAACAGTAGGTTTTGCTCAAGATTATGCAAAAAACATAAAAAAAACAAAATTAACAGTACGAATAGGTAAAGATACCAATAAGGTACATGCACTAATTCCGACATTTTTGGGAAACCAAACTCGCAATTATTATGGAAATCGTGCGCCATCCAAATTAGATATTATTTGGAAAATAAATCTTGGAAGAGGAAAAACCATTGTAGGGAGCGAAACAAAAACATGGGCAGGAGCAGGCTGGACAGGGCAACCTCTTTATATCAGGCATGATGATGTCGATTATATCATACAAGGAGCTTATGACTACCATTTGCGGAAAATAAATGCTGCAACAAGGCAAGTTATTTGGAAATACAAATTTGACGATGTCATCAAAGGGACAGGGACTTTTTTTGAGAATAAAAAAGCAGAGAACATTGAAAATCGTTACATCATCATGCAAGGAAGTCGTAGGGGCTTTGGCTTATCGATCAATGCACGACTGAATCCTAGCTATCGTGCAATTTCGTTTATGACAGGAAAAGAATTGTGGCGATTGAATAGCAAACGAACGTATAGTTACAGTCGAGATGTGGATGCGTCTGCTTTGATAATAAGAGGAATAGCTTACATTGGTTTAGAAAATGCTATTTTTACCGTTTTTGATCCTGATCCTAGTGTCGCAAGCATTCGAGAGGGGATTTTGCAACCGAAAATACTGGATGAAGATTCGCTGTGGCAAGAAACAGATAGAAAGTTGCATGGAGGCAATTTAGTAACTGAAGCTTCGCCAGCATTATTAGGCGATAGGGTGTATGTTGCTTCGGGATCGGGACATGTTTATGGCTATAATTTGAGTACACATTCCATTGATTGGGATTTCTTTATCGGTTCGGATATGGATGGATCTACAATCGTAACGGATGATAGTTGTTTGTTGGTTTCGGTTGAAAAACAGTACATTAAAGGAAAAGGTGGCGTTTTTAAATTGGATCCGAGAAAAAAGCCTGAAGATGCAGTTGTTTGGTATTTTCCTACTAAAGATAAGAAATTTGTAAGCTGGCTGGGTGGAATTATTGGCTCGATTGCTATCAATGATTATTATAAAAATACAGAAGAAGAAATTATTTTTTCGGATTCTAGTACTAAGAAATATAGCGAAATTCCTAATATTGCAGCATTTATAGGCATTGATGGATATTTGTATGTAGTAAATCATAAAAAACTTGTTGAAGATAAAGTGGTTTCGGGACCTAGAAATGAAAATGAATATGCAACTCCCAAATTAGTTTTTAAATATAAAACAGGTCCATCCATTGGTTCTCCAATTATTGTAGGTAACAAGTTGATAGCTACTGGGTATCAAGGGATTTATTTATTTGAATTTGATAAAAACATGAAATTTCGATTAGTACAAAAAACAAATTTTGGAATAAGTGAATCGACCCCTATCGTTATGGATGGACGAATGTATATTGCTTCCAGAGATGGATATTTATATT
>JAOZTL010000477.1 GCA_029942205.1 Bacteroidales bacterium
TGTTCCTAAGTAGAAAGAATTTTTGTTAATAGCAATGCTTTTCAGCCTAAAATATGCTGCTTTTCTTTCTACTAAAATCTTTTGTTTAATAAGTCTCAAAAAATAGATAAATTACTAATAATCAATTAAAACTAACTTCGTAAAGTAGAACTAATAATAATTTGATTAATTGAATGAAGAAAATTAATTGGACAATTAAACATCTAAAAATAAATTTATGCAAAATTGGTTTGAGTGTAAAATACGCTATGAAAAAGAAGCCGACAACGGAAAAGTAAAAATGGTAACAGAACCTTATTTGGTTGATGCAATGTCTTTTACCGAGGTAGAAGCACGTATTCATCAAGAAATGGGTGCTGTTATTACTGGCGAATTTTCGGTAAGTAAAATCACAAAAGTTAATTTGACTGACGTGGTTGCTTTCGAAGAGGGCGAATGGTGGTATAAATGCAAAGTGGCTTATATCGACATCGACGAAAAATCAGGTAAAGAGAAGAAAATAAATAATACCATTTTGATTGAAGCCGATACGGTAAAGCATGCTTTTGATCGATTGGAAGAAAATCTTAGCACTTTGATTGTTCCTTACGATATTTTGTCGATTATACAAAGCCCGATTATGGATGTATTTCCGTATATAGAAGGCGAGAAAATTCCAGATAATTTAACACCAATTTCTGAATTTGAAAAAGCAATGGTTGATTAAATATTTTGGCTATCACAGTCTTCTGTTTTCTATCCGAAAGCCGAAGACTGTAAATGTATTTATTATAATAAACTTATTTTCATTGATGTAGCAAAATGATTAACGTTTTTTTGAAAACAAATTTCGTATCAAAAAAAGTTTTTAACCTCCTTTTCTTCAATTTTTGCACCTTATTTGTAGCTAAAGTCTTTGACCTTTTTGATGTTGCTATGCAATTCTATAAATTCGAAGGAAGCATCTCGTGCTTTTTATTTGTAGTACTGCTTCTGTTATTGATTAATTTAAAGGCACTTAGAAAAGCCAATATAGAATTAATTTTGCCTAAGAGCTAATTATAAGCACCTATGAAAAATTAATTGTATATTTACTTTTCGATAAGTCATTGATTGTAATAGCTTTGCACGAGTATGTAAACAATATTAAATAGCACGAAGTGTTTATCAAAAAGCTCGAAGACTTAAATAAATCGTATGAAAAAAAATCTATTTTTGCTACTTTCTTTTGTAATAATAGCTAATATTGCAAAATCTCAATTAGATAGTGCTATTGTTTTTCATAGCCAACCTGTAATTATGCCTAATTCTGTAAATTCAATTTTTGTAGAAGCAGAACCAAAAATTTCTCCTGATGGACAAACTCTCTACTTTGGTCGGAAAAATAATAAAAAAAATATAGGAGGAAGAAAAGATGATTCTGATATTTGGTTTTCAACTTTAGACAGCACTGGTAATTGGACAAAAGCTCAAAATATAGGACTCCCTGTAAATGATAAAGGCTACAATACGATTGTGGGAATCCGTAACGATGGTAATGCATTGGTTATCACCAGAGAATATAACGAAGAATTAAAAACAGAATTGTTTATTACTTATTTTAAAAATGGAAATTGGACAGAACCATATCCTATTATATTTCAAGATGTTGATAAACAATTTGATGATAGCTATTATACCATTTCTAGCGATTTTGATGTCATTTTGATCAGTATGAATACAGAAATAGAACCGATTCATCAAGAATTATTTGTGAGTTTTTTGCAAGACAACGGGCAATGGAGCAAGCCAAAAAATGTAGGTACAAGTTTAAATACTCCTAAAAATGAAATACTTCCTGTGTTGGCTCGTGATGACAAAACGATGTATTTTTCTTCGGATGGCTACCAAGGTTACGGCGATATGGATATTTTTGTAACCCAACGCTTGGACGATACTTGGATGAATTGGACAAAACCCCGAAATTTAGGCATTGTTATCAATACCATCGGCTATGATGGTGATTTTATTGTGGATGCAGCAGGTAAGTATGCTTATTATAGCTCGGACAAGGAAATGCCAAATGATTTTGATATTTATCAGATCGAAATTCCTCAAGCTGCAAAGCCGAAACCCGTTGTGTTACTGCAAGTTAATATCCATAATCAAACGGACAAACCGCTGGTAAATACGAAGATTGATTTTTTTACTTTACCTAAAAAACGATTAATTGCATCTACCGAACTGAGTGCAAACAATCAATTTTCGATTTCGTTGAAGGTTGGTGTAAAGTATTATTATGAAATAATAAATAAAGGCTTTCGTATAAAATCGGATACGATAGATTTAAGTAAAAATGACGAATATACTGAAATACAGCAAGAAATAGTGTACGTAGAAATGGATAAAGTAGAAGAAAGTATAGAACCAATAAATGTAGAGAATGATAGTGTGATGGTAGTTTTTGAGTCAGAATATGTGGCAAAAGATAATACTAATCAGCAATTCAAAAGCGATTCGATTGCTCAGTTTGATTTGGATGCGACCGAAACAGAACAAACTGATGATATAGAAGATGATAGCGACCAATCGGAGAGTATAAACGACGTGCGCAAGCGGAATCTACAAATCATTAGTATCTCGAATGTTTCGTTTAATTTCGGAAAATCGAACTTTTCGGATGAGGCGAAAAATTCTATCAGTAATATTATTCAAGTAATGAATGAACATCCTAGTTATTTCTTAGTGGTAGAGGGGCATACGGACAATGTCGGTAGTGAGAAGAAAAATTTGGAAATATCCATCAAACGTGCCAAAGTGGTTGCAGATTATATTATAAGGAAAGGCATAGACAAAAGTCGTGTGAGCTACGAAGGTTATGGCGAAATGCGCCCAATTACTTACAACAGTAGCGAAGAGGGCAAAGCGACCAATCGGCGTGTTGATTTCCGTATTACCCGTAAATACTAAGGTCTTCGACCTTTTTGATGTTACAAAAAACTTTTAGATTATTCAAAATCACGCACGTAGCGCACCGATAAGCCAAAAAGAGAATCGCCATATAATTTTGTTTTAAGCCCATTGTTTTTACGAAAACTAAAGTATGGTCGGCGTTGTTTTTCGTTATAAGCTCCTTCTGCCCAAAACATTGCTG
>JAOZTL010000478.1 GCA_029942205.1 Bacteroidales bacterium
AATATAATGCCTGCCACCTACACGAGGTTTGGCTTTATCCGCTTCGCTTTGACCATCGGCGTTACCAATCCCTACCAGAGCTACGTAAGTATTTCCATTGTTTTGTTGCGCTATTTTTTTTATTTTATTGATAAGCGGGATCGATGGTTTCTTTCCCACCGCAGGATAAAAAGCCGAACGCACGAATATGAATAACTTTTCGCCTCTATGCTCGGCTAATATTTGAGGATTTACATCAGGCTCTATGCGTACATTGAGCACTTTGTAGCCTTTTTCTATCAAATCTTGGTAAACTACCTTTATTCCAAACTCGTGTAAATAAGGAATATCTATTGGATCACCTTCTTTTAGTTGCATGTTTTTTTAATGATAAATAGGTCGAAGACCTTAGTTGGATAAAATAAATCATATTAATAATAGTGCTTATTGATATTGTCTTAAAACCCTACTTTAAATCCTTCCATAAGAAAAGAGAGAACTGTAAAAATAATAAAACAGACGAAATCTGATCTGCAATTTTTTATAAAAATAAAGAAATACTCTTATTTTAACAAAAAAGAAATTAAAAATTAACATAATACTCACAAGTAGAAGCTTTTTTTTTAAAAAAGAATGAAGACCTCGAATCGTTCGTAGGTCATTCAAGCGTCTGGATTTACTTCAAACGAAGCTTGCCATTTGTTCCTGTCGCTACTGAAAGTGTATTTTTGTGCAAAAAAGACGCATTCCAGTCTGTCGTTGTCTTTTTTTTCTAAAAATGTGAATTCCAGACAAGTATGTTCGTTTGGTCCATGAATCACAAAAAAAACAGATACAATCCTACATATTCAGACTTCGTCTGTTTTAATTATTTCTATATAGCTATGTTTTAACGATTTATTACACAGCTTAATATAATTATACGTATTTAGGCGTAACTTACTGATTTACATTGACAATTTATCAAAAAATATTCAAAAAAAAATATCAAAACAGACGAAGCCTAAAATTAAAGCAAATGAAATCACTTTTTTTTTTTTTATAAATAAAGAATAATTATCTTTGTGTTATAAAACACAATTACAAAATATACAATGGTACAGAAAAACTTCAAATGTGATAATTGTATCGAGAATAAAGACTCGGTATTCAATGTGCTAACGCCACAAGAAAAAGAGCAGCTACTTAAAAGTCACACATGTACATTTTTTAAAAAAGGGGACATCATATTTAAAGAAGGTGACCGCCCATCGGGATTAATCTGCCTATCCGAAGGCAAAGTAAAAGTCTTCAAAGAGGGAGTCGGCGGGCGTGAACAAATCATTCGCATGGCCAAACCATTCGGATTTATTGGCTATCGTGCATTATTTGCAGGAGGCAACTACATCTCGTCGGCAGTGGCCATCGAAGACTGCACGATTTGTGTCGTCGAAAAAGACATTCTCATTCGCTTAATCCGCACCAATGGCGATTTATCGCTTGGCATTATTCAAGCCTTTGCCAGTGAGCTTGGTTTCTCCAACAGCCGCACCGTTACGCTCACCCAAAAGCACATACGAGGCAGATTGGCCGAATCGCTCATCTTTTTGCACGATACATTTGGCTACGAACAAGACGACGCAACTCTTAAAGTATACCTCTCACGCGAAGACATCGCCAACCTATCCAACATGACCACATCCAATGCTATCCGCACCTTGTCTACATTTGCGAGCGAAGGAGTTATCAGCATCGATGGACGAAAAATAAAAGTAATGGATCATTATAAACTCCAACGGATTAGTGATTTAGGATAAGGGTTTTAACTTTAAATAATTGATTATTATCGTTTTTACATCAGTGCGCAAGCAACATCAAACAGGTCAAAAACTTTGACATCAGCATTGCATCGAAAAATTTATATTGCAGCACTACTTTCTGTCGTTATTTTTTTTACACATTCTCGTTTTTTATTGACTATTTCGCAAGTAGTACTGTTGCTTAATTGGCTTATAGAAGGAGAGTTCTGCGAGAAATACCACCGATTGAGAAAACGTCCCGCTATACTCTTATTTACCAGTATTTACGTTATTTATCTGCTTTCATTAATCTATTCGCAAGACTGGAACTACGCCTACATCGATTTGCGAATGAAACAATCTTGGATTTATCTAGCCCTCGTAATAGGAACGAGCGTTGGGCTTTCTATCTCCCAATTTCGGGCTATTTTGCTTTGGGGCGCAATAAGCCTTGTTGTCAAAACACTCGTTGGTATTTGGCATGCCGATTTCTCCGATCCTGCCTTCGATTACAACCACCTCATCCAAGGCATTTCGCACATTCGCTTTTCATTATTACTCAATTTGTCTATTTTCTCGTTGCTTTTCCTTTCGCTCGCACCCATCCAGCGCACAACAGCCATTCTGTACCTTTCTATTGCCTTTTATTTGTTTGTGTTTTTGTTCTTTTTGCGTTCCTACACTGGCTATGTCATTTTTGCTGTATTATTGTTTTATTTTTTAAGCATAATAAGAGAAAAAAATATTTTCGCTCGAAAAATAGTGATTATACAAATCTCATTCGGATTATTACTTATCAGTTTTTTGGTGTATTCACTCACTCGATTTTACACCATAGAAGATTCCCGCATCCACTTACCAGCCAAAACAGAGCAAGGAAATCCGTACACGCATGATATTTCGTTGCCAATTATTGAAAACGGGCATTACGTAGGGCTTTATGTTTGTGAACAAGAACTCCAAAAAAACTGGAATATACGTAGTACTGTCGATTATGTAGGAAAAGACCACACCGAGCAAGAACTCCACCTGACGCTCATCCGCTACCTGACATCGAAAGGCTACACAAAAGATTCGGTAGGTGTACATTCGCTTTCGCCTCGTGATATTACAAACATCGAAAACGGCATGAGCAATGTTTTATTTCAACAAAAAAACAATCCGTATGCGTTATTTTATGTACTCATTTGGCAAATAGACGCATACCTAAAAGGCGGTTCGCCCGAAGGGCATTCACTTACTCAACGAGTCGAATTTGTACGCACAGCATGGCAAGTATTTACCGAAAAACCATGGATTGGCGTTGGTGTTGGCGATGTAATGCATCAGCTAAAAGAAAAATATAAACAAAACC
>JAOZTL010000479.1 GCA_029942205.1 Bacteroidales bacterium
TTGCTACATCCAGAAACGGTTACAGGAAAAACCAACAAAAAAAGACTTAGTCAGAGAAAAACAAATTAAAAAAGATTTTATTTGAAAAAAACAAAAAAAGACCACTTCTATAAAAAGAAATGGTCTGTTGATTAAATTTATTATTGAGAGCAATTCAAGGTCTGCGACCTATTTAATGCTACTTACATCATTCCTCCCATGCCGCCCATTCCTGGAGCACCACCCATTGGTGGCATTGCTGGAGCAGCATCTTCTTCTTCATCAATGATTACAGCTTCGGTAGTAAGGAACATACCTGCGATAGATGCAGCATTTTCCAAGGCTACACGGCTAACTTTAGTCGGGTCGATAACGCCTGTTGCAAATAAATTCTCGTATTTATCGGTGAGCGCATTATAACCATAATCGTCTTTGCCTTGCTTGATTGCTTGCACAACTACTGCTCCTTCGCCTCCTGCATTAAGAATAATTTGGCGCAATGGTGCTTCGAGAGCTTTACGGATAATTTCAACACCAATATTTTCGTCTTCATTTTCAGTAACAAAATCAGCTAACGCTTCTACTGCACGAATATAAGCAACTCCTCCTCCAGGAACAATTCCTTCTTCTACGGCAGCACGAGTTGCGCTAAGTGCATCATCTACACGATCTTTCTTTTCTTTCATTTCCACTTCAGACGCAGCACCAACATACAATACAGCTACTCCACCAGCTAATTTAGCCAAACGCTCTTGTAACTTTTCTCGGTCATATTCAGAAGTAGTAATTTCAATTTGTGCTTTGATTTGCTTTACACGAGCATCGATATTTTCTTTTGCTCCAGATCCATTTACCACAGTGGTGTTATCCTTGTCCATCGTGATTTTATCAGCAGAACCAAGCATATCCAAAGTTGTTGATTCGAGCTTCATGCCTTTCTCGTCGCTAATAACCACGCCACCAGTTAATATGGCAATGTCTTCCAACATTTCTTTTCTTCTATCGCCAAAGCCAGGTGCTTTTACTGCAGCTATTTTCAACGAACCACGTAATTTGTTTACAATCAAAGTTGCTAATGCTTCACCATCAATATCTTCGGCAATAATCAATAACGGGCGACCAGTTTTTGCAGCAGGCTCTAAGATTGGCATTAAATCTTGCATGGTGGATACTTTCTTGTCATGCAATAAAATATATGGATTCTCTAACACTGCTTCCATTTTTTCGGTATCAGTGATAAAGTATGGAGATAAATATCCACGATCAAACTGCATACCTTCAACAATTTCTACCGTTGTATCGGCTGTTTTTGCTTCTTCGACAGTGATTACGCCTTCTTTTTTCACCTTTTCCATTGCTAGAGCAATCAATGATCCAATTTCATCATCGTTATTAGCGGAAATTTTAGCGACTTGTTTAATTTGTTCATTGTCATCACCTACATTTCGTGATTGAGCATGTAAGTTTTCAACTATTTTAACAACTGCTTTATCAATGCCTCGTTTCAAATCCATCGGATTAGCACCAGCAGTTACATTTTTCAAGCCAATATTGATAATCGCCTGAGCCAAAACAGTAGCAGTAGTTGTTCCATCACCAGCATCATCAGCTGTTTTGGATGCAACTTCCTTCACCATTTGCGCACCCATGTTGGCTGCACGGTCTTTCAATTCGATTTCTTTAGCAACCGTTACACCATCCTTTGTGATTTGTGGTGCTCCAAATTTTTTATCAATTACCACATTACGCCCCCTTGGACCTAAAGTGATTTTTACTGCATTAGCTAGTTCGTCTACACCTTGCTTCAGCAAGTCACGAGCTTCTATATTAAATTTTATTTCTTTAGACATTGTATTTTGTTTTTATTTATTTTTTTGATTATAATACAGCTAATAAATCGGATTCATCAAGAATTAAATATGCTTCATTTTGAATTTTAACTCCTACGCCAGCATGTTTTGTAAACAATACCTCATCGTTTACTTTTACACTCAATGCCGATCCATCTGTTTTTTGTCCCACAGCCACGACAGTACCTTTATTGCCTGCTTCTTGTGCTGTGCTAGGAATAATAATTCCGCTTGCCGTTACTTCTTCAGGAGCTGTTACTTTTAGTATAACACGTTCTCCTAACGGTTTTAAATTCAACATTTTATTATTTTTTTCGTTTACAATTAAGGTTTTCAACCTATTTAAATGCTACTTACGCACTTGTGCAAAATTGTTGTTATCAATAATTTATCGAAAAGAAAATATACAATTAATTTTTCACAGGTACTTAAAAAGCATAATCATTCTGCATTTATCATAATTTGTGCCACTCACACAAAGGGCTTTTTTTGGCAGAGCACACTGTCATTTTTACAGGCACTTTCGCACCTTATTGACAATTGCTTACAAAAAAAATGTCAGCATAATTTTATGCTGACATTTTTACGGTAAAAAAAAACGTGATTAGTCTTTTTTGTATTTCTTATTAGTTATTTTCAGTAGCTTCTTCGTTCGATAATTGTTGTTCGACTTGCTCTTGTGTAGGAATCGCAGGTGCTTGTGTGTAGTCCGTAGCATTTTCTATTTGATCTTTTATTGCAGACTCGCCTCCTTCTTGATTCAGAGGCATCGTTACGCTAGCCGAAATACTAAATACAAGCAATGCAATCGCTAATCCCCAAGTTGCTTTTTCGAGAAAATCGGCTGTTTTACGAACGCCCATAATTTGGTTCGATGATGAGAGGTTAGAAGCCAAACCGCCTCCTTTTGAGTTTTGCACCAATACGATTAATATTAATAATACACTGGCTATAATGATGAGTACTGCAAATAAAATATTCATTTTGTCTATTTGTTTTATTGATGGTTACTTAATTCTTAATTTTGTGTTATTCGATCGACAAAGTAAGCCTTTTTTTCTGTATTTTTCAAAATTAATTTCTAAAAAGCGTTATGATTTTCAACTTAAATAACTGATACATTCAATTCTTTTTGAGCTTAAGCATTAGAAAACAGACTGTTATATTTAAAATATTTTTTTTTGTAAATATAAAGAGCTTATTTTTCAGACTTTAACTTTTTGATAGCGTAAAAAAGTAGTGACTTTACTCATTCTTAATTTTATTTAAGAA
>JAOZTL010000480.1 GCA_029942205.1 Bacteroidales bacterium
TATTGAAAACTCGGTAAAAGAGGAATTTGAACACGTCAAAACTACCATGCAAAGCTCTTCTTTATTTTCTAAAAAGAAAAAAGAATAGGCGAATGCTAAATTGCTTCATGCGTACGAAAAAAATAGTAAGTAGGTGGAAGCAGTCGAAGACCTAAATGAAATAAAAACAACAACCGTAAAGGAATAAAATAAGCAGTTATGAAAATAGAAAATGTAAAAGCACAAATGCGAAAAGGCGTATTGGAGTATTGTATCCTTACGATCGTTTCTAAGGAAGACTCGTATGCTTCGGATATTATCAAAAAATTAAAAGAATCGCAACTTATTGTGGTAGAAGGTACGCTGTATCCCTTGCTTACGAGGCAAAAGAATGCAGGGCTATTGAGCTACCGCTGGGAGGAATCGACACAAGGACCACCTCGGAAATATTATCGATTGACAGAGGATGGTCTCAAATTTTTGACCGAAATGGATAAATCCTGGTTGGAGCTGATAGAGGCAGTTGAGCAGATAAAAGAAAGCCCAGGAAAGCTGAAATTGGAGGCTTCGAGTGAAATGGATATTATTGAAGATATTGATTTGGAATAGCTGGCACGTAAATTAGCAATTAGTGCTATTTGAGCTTGCTTATGCACTTGTGTGAAACAATTGCAAGCAATAATTTATCAAAAATCAAATTTATAATTTATTCAATAGTAGAAAATTACAAAAAAATATAACTAATGAAAAAAACGATACGAATCAACATAGGAGGGCAGATATTCCATATTGATGAAGATGCTTATGAGATTCTTCAAAGATATTTACACTCGATTACTGTACGTTTCTTGGACACAGATGAAGGAAACGAAATTATTGCAGACGTAGAACTACGTATTGCCGAGCTGTTTCAAGAAGAAATTTCGGAACAAAAACAAGTGATAAACATCGATGATGTCGAAAAAATAATTGGCATCATGGGCAAGCCCGAAGATTTTTCTGACTCTTCGGAAGACGAATACCAAGAGGCGCAGTCCGAACGAAAATCAATCTTCAACCGACAAGTTTTCCGTGATCCTGACGACCGTGTACTTGGTGGCGTGAGTAGTGGAATTGCTAACTATTTTGGGATAGATCCCATCGTGATGCGTTTATTTTTTGTGTTTACAGTATTCATTTATGGATCTAGCGCATTGATATACATCATTCTTTGGATATTTATTCCTGAAGCCAAAACGACAGCGCAAAAGCTTGAAATGAAAGGTGAAAAAGTAAATGTCTCGAATATCGAAAAATCCGTGAGAGATGAATTTGTTACCGTCAAGAATAACTTTGACAAATTAAGAAACTCTCAAAACTATGAGAAAACAAGAGACTTGATTGAGAATGTTGTTAAATTTCTAGTATCTTTACTTTCTGCCGTAGCCAAAGTGTTTTTGGTGATTGTTGGTGTTTTCTTGATTCTTTTCGGAATCGTATTACTTACAACATTATCTGGCACTGTGCTTTTCAACGATAGCGTTTTCTCGCCTTTCGGTTGGGCAGGGCAGTACTTTTCTTTCCAAGAGTTCTTGAACCTATTCATGGTTAGTGATGATGTTGCTTTGGGTATTATTGCGCTTAGTGTATTATACACTATTCCTTTATTAGTAATAGTTTATACCGGCTTTAAACTTATTTTTCGTTTCAAAACTCGATACAAATATTTGGGAGGAATCGTTACTGGTGTTTGGATTTTGTCGATTATTTCCATGTTCTTTATTGCCAGCAAAACAGCTCGTAACTTCAAGACCGACGACGAAATCATGAAAAGTTATGTAATCGAAAATGTAGCCGATACACTTTATTTAGAACTAAATAAAATGGAATGGAATGATGAATACGAAAATTTAGACTTTCACATCGGGCGATTTACGATTGATATGGATAATCAGGATAGCATAAAACTCTATGGAGAGCCTCATTTGCATATAGAGCAAGGCAATGGAACGCAAATGGTAATGGAAGTCGCTTTCTCTTCACGTGGACGTTTTACGAAGGATGCAAAAATGAGTGCAACTAAAATTAATTATGATTGGATACAAAAAGATTCGGTCTTATTTTTTAATACTTTCTTCACGATAGCCAACAATGAAAAATGGCGCAACCAAAAAGTCAATATAACGCTCAAAGTACCCAAAGGAACGGTAATATACTTTGGTGAAGATTTGCATCAAGTGATTTATAATCAAGACAATCTACAAAACTATTGGGATAATGACATGGACGAACTCATGTGGATAATGACACCTGTGGGGCTTAGCTTATTTGGTGAAGATGTAGAAATGGACGAAGTCGCTGTTGAAATGGAGGCGGATTCTATTTCTAGTGAAATTGAAGATATGAAGAAAGAATTAGAAGAAATGTAATTCATACTTTGTCTGTTTTATTATTTATATAGCTGTGTTTTAATGACTTATTGCACTCTTTCTCACGTTTGTACGAGGATTTAGGAAAGACTTTTTTTATGGAGTCTTTCCTTTCTTTTTTTTGTGATTGAGTGATAAGTAAGAAAAAAAGATGTATATTTATGATCTAAGGTCTCCCATAAGTTTAATTAGTAAATGCAACTTTTAGATAAAAAAACTATGAACTTACAAGTAGATCCAAATGTATCAATGGAAGAAATTCAAGAATTTTGCAAATCAAAATATCCCGATTTGAAACTGAAAAAAGCACTATTAAATAAAAATGTTTTGATGATTCAGAATGGAATGGTGATGGGAGTGGTGCAGAATAAAAAAGGCACACTGCGTATTCGTGGTGATTTGAATACCTTAAATCCAGTGATATTAATAGGTATTGTTATCGGAGTTTTCTTCGGTTTTATTGGTGTTTTAGTGATAGTTGGAATATTTTATTTAATCAAAAACAAAGAAAGAAAAGAGTTTGGAGAACAAGTATTTGCTGATTTTAATAAGGAATTTGCAAAAAAAAAGATTAAAAAACTCAAAAAGATTTTGGCAATAGAAAAGGAATCTTTATCTTCGCAGCCTAATTATAGGATATATCATCCTGCCCAGATGGCGGAATTGGTAGACGCGCTGGTCTCAAACACCAGTTCTTTCGGGAGTGCCGG
>JAOZTL010000481.1 GCA_029942205.1 Bacteroidales bacterium
CTTTGAAATGCACAAACAGACCTTGCTCCATTTTCTTATTAAATGAATATTCTAAACGAAGGACTTTATCGTAATATGTAACAAAATCAATGCCTACACCTCCGCTATAAAGCAATTGATTTGATAAATCGGATTGGTATAAGTTTCGCTTATCCTCCACGTAGCCCAAATCACCGTACACGTTTAAATACATCGAAAAATGCAATTTGTTAAACTTATTGAAAGGCAAAAAAAGCAGATATATCACTCGTGTAGGTATAACCACCGCTTTCAAGGTTTGTTGTAAACTTGCATGGTGCTTGCCAGTGATGGTATAATACTCAAACCCTCGAAGATTAATTTCATAGCCCAAGCCTTTTTTGTAATAAAAACTTTCTACTTTACTCGGGTAGCTTATTGCCGAAAGCATGCCTGAATAATAAAACAAAGAATTGAGTTGGAGATAAACCGACAGCGAACTCTGTAATTTGGTTAAATGAAAACTATCACGATTTAGCCCTCTTTGGTATACAGATAATGAATAAGCATGACCTGTGAGCGGATAAGAGGAAGCATCTCGCTGATCGATATTCATCTTATAGTTTATAGCAAAAAATGAGCTTTTGGTATTTCCATTTTCAATAAAATCAGGATTGAGAAGCACAATGCTATCATGAACAGTTAGTTGGTTGTAAGACATTTCGAGTTCGTGCTTACAGGTAAGGCATGGGCGAAATTTGTATTGAATAATAAATCGTCGGTATTCGATGGCATTTTCTAGCTGTATGGTTTGTAGTTGATTTTGGTTGCTGGTATATTCTAAGCTATGCTTGCGTAATGCGCCGTAAGTGAGTTTTAGTCCATGTTTTCGTTTTTTATCAAAATAAATACCATCGTATATCAAAAGCATTTGTAGCGAATAGCCAAAAGTGAAATATAATTTGATGGATTCGTTCATGCCTCTAAAATTATACTTCTTTAAGCCAAATGTGTAATCTACCCGTGTGTAATCTTTTTGTTTTACCCATTCGTTGAAATTTCTGTCGGGGTTTGTGATCGATAATGCTGGCCAAAAGAACCAACGCTCTTCGGGAAGAATATCTATTTGCGCATACGCCCCAACGATGTTATATGAAATATCTACAAAATTAAACAAAGGAAGCTTTAGTAAATTATTTCTGCTTTGTATGATTTTTTGTTTTAGTTGACTGGTACTCAGTGTATCGTGTAGCCCAAAAGTGAGTTCGTTCAATATTATCCGATCATGCGTACGATTATTACCATGAATTTGTAAACTATCGATAATAATGTATTTCTCATTTTCTTGTGCTACCACTGGGCAATAAAGCACAAAGATAACAAGTAGTGCTATCAAATATCTAGTCATATCCGTATTTTATATGCTTAGATAATTTAATAAAGAATCCATACGATCGTCATAAAGGTCTTCGAGGAGGTCATTGTCTGAATACGATGCTTTTATTTGATAATCGTAGCGTTCAAATGTTTGAATAATAGGAGCAATATTGTCTATATTTAGTTTTATGGTGATTTCAAGACGCATCGAATTTGGTGGCGAACTGATGTAAAGACTCAGCACTTTTGCATCATTGGATTCTATGATTTGTGCTATTTCGGTCAATGAATAATCGTGTTGGCTAACTTCTAACACAATAAGGCTTCCGTTATTTTGGATAGAGGCCATGTCGTTGAATGCATGAACGAGCTTTTGCAAATTAATGACTCCTAAATACTTATTTTTATGATCCAAAACAGGAATGATGGTGAGATGTAACTCATGCACCAGTTTGATGATGTCGTAAATATGCTGATCGGCAAACACATGTGCTTGCTGCAACGAAAGTGTATGCGCCCCAATAGCGGTGTCTGCTAAATTTAGGTCATAAATATCGTTATCGGAAATAATACCTAAAAATTCTGTATGGTTTACTATCGGAAGGTGAGATATGCGAAATACCTCCATCCAATTCAATGCTTTTTTTCCCGTGTCAGAGGTACGTAAAGCAGGAATAGTGTCCGATAATAATTTTTTTGCCAGCATATAGATACAGTTCAAATAAATCCTTTAACTTTGTCTTCGTTATTTTGTGAACAAATTTACGAATTACTCGTTAATTAACACGATATTTATTGGTATATTTTTTTATTTCGATAAAGTGAATAAAATAAATAGACTTTTAGTTCTTCGAGAAATAATGGATAACAATACTTTTGATACCTGTGCATGAGCAACATAAAAAGGTCGAAGACCTTAATCAATTACTTTATATAACGTATTATGACTAAATTAAGTGTGAATATAAACAAAATAGCTACACTACGCAATGCCCGAGGCGGCAATGTGCCTGATGTAGTACAAGTAGCAAAAGACTGTGAACGTTTTGGTGCAGAAGGCATCACGATACATCCACGCCCCGATGAGCGACATATTCGCTATCAAGATGTCTTGGATTTACGTCAGATAGTGAAAACTGAATTTAATATCGAAGGCTACCCAAACCGTAAATTTATAGACTTGGTATTACGTGTATTGCCCGAACAGGTTACTCTAGTACCCGATCCACCAGGTGTACTCACATCAAATGCAGGCTGGGATACGGTGAAAAATCAAGCATTGTTACAAGAAATTATTCAGGAATTTAAAGCAGCAGGAATACGCACGTCTATTTTTGTAGATACGGATAGTCGCAATATCGAATATGCAGCAAAAACAGGCACGAATAGAGTCGAGCTTTACACCGAGCCTTTTGCCGATCAGTATCCGAAAACGCCAAACGAAGCTGTTGCGCCTTTTGCCAAAGCAGCGAAAATTGCACTGAAAAATGGATTACAACTCAATGCAGGGCACGATTTAGATTTGAATAATCTACGCTTTTTCGATCAACACGTGAAAGAACTCTCGGAAGTTTCTATCGGGCATGCGCTTATTGCCGATGCATTGTATTATGGACTAGAGAATACCATACAAATGTACCTTAGGCAATTAAAGTAGGTCTTTGATATTTTTAATGTTGCTTACTCACTTTAATCGATCAAAGATATTCGATATTTAAAATTAATTCAAATTTATAGGCTTGCGTAACATCAAATAACACG
>JAOZTL010000482.1 GCA_029942205.1 Bacteroidales bacterium
ATATTCTTCACCACCTGCGCCTCCGGCTGCTTTGTGGCTGAATTTAATGATAATAAATTCTGCTGGACGTACTACTGCCATACCAACTTCGATAATTAATTTTCCATCCAAAATATCTTCGGGTGTCATTGTTGATCCCAAACCGATATTTACAAAAAATGCTTCGTCAGGAGTAGAACCTACCAATGCACCAGCTTTCCATAAATTTGTTAAGAAATTATTCATCATTGCTTTGATACGAATCCAAGTCATCTCTACATTTGGCTCAAATACAGCCCAAGCAGAACCTTGTTTTAAGGTTTTTTCGGTCATATTAAAGAAACGACGTACAGAAATATAACGCCACTCGCTATCGTTTCCTGCTAATGTTCGTGCACCCCATACCAAGTTTCCTTGTCCTGGAAATGCTCGTATTGCATTTATTGATTTTCCGCCTACTGGATCAATATTCAAATCTTCTTGCTGCTCATGATCGATATCTACCCAAGGTTTTACTGTGTTTGAAACACTCACATTTGCTGGAGCTTTCCATACACCTCGATTATCATCTACCTGCGAATAAATACCTGCAATAGCACCACTTGGTGGTAATTTTGCCGATTCTTGATAAATTCGTCCTACTGCATTTCTATATAAGAATACATTTTCATAAACTCCTTTATCAAATTGCTCTTCAATATCAACAGCATCTACTTTCAACGAGTTACCAAACTTCATGAAATTATCCAATAATCCTTTGATAATATCGCCAGCAGCTGCCACTAATTGTGCTTCATCTTTAATGTTTTTCAAATCAGAATTTGCCTCTACTTTAGACAATTCATAACCAACAAAATCTTTTTTTACATCAAAAGCAACCGTTTGTGCAGCCAAATCAATTGCATACAAGCTACGAATAAGTGTAGCAAAAACTGAACTCTTATTCGTTTTTTGAGCAACTTCATTTTTGAAAGTAGGATTATTCAATTTCGTATCACGAATTTCAAATAATTTACTTGAAGCCTTTTTCAATAAACCCAAATGATAAGCTAATTGTCCTTTTTTACCAGCAACTTTTGAATCAACTTTCGCAAATTTATCTTTTAATGCAACATTCTCTCCTAATGGATTTTCTACATAAGCAGAAATTATTGCTAAATCAGAAGACGCAGTTTTAAGATTCTCAACCACTTGTGGGTTAGGAATAAGATCTTCCAATGCAACTTCTTTTCCTTTTGAATCTTTGAAAGATACATTACGGAAAGATATAGTAGTTTTATACAATGTTTGTAACCAAGGATAGTAAGCTGCTCCAAAAGGCAAACCATTGATACCTATTCCTGTTCTGAAATTAGCAATAACATCATCCAAATCATCTAAACTCTTATACCCATCATACACGTCCAATACTACAACACGGTCTTTTAGTTTTTGACAAAGCAACAAAGCTTCTTGCTGAAGTGCATAGCATTCATCTTTTGTTTCTAATAATACCGCTTCTGGAAGCATTATCATCGTAGGCAGATTCTCTTTCTTTGATAACTTGATTCCTGCCGAAATCTTTTCTTTATCAATGTCTTCTGAATAATTTCCTACTGATAGAATACAACATTGTCCGCCTCCGTTTGCAAAAAACATACGAACACTGTTATAAAAGTAAAATTGTTTTTTAAATTCTACTCTATCAATATCATTCTCTGAATCTAAGAATACATTGATTTGCTCTGGAACATAATCTGCTCCAAAATACTCATGATATTCTAACAATGAGCTAATGTAAGTCGCTTTATTTAGCAAACTTGTTCCACTCTTTTTAGCACGTTCTGTATATCCTATAAAAACAGGAATTGCAGTAGCTACTTGTGCCGCAGTTGGGGTAGATTGTGAGATTTCTTCTATATAAACCCCTGGTGTTCTATATTCAGCCATAAGTATAAAATTTAATTATTAATTTAGACTCTCCTATATATATATATAAATTTTTGATATGTAATCCTTTTCTAACTTTCCAATATTACTTATTTTCGGATAAGGTAATTTTTCAAACATCAATTTTCCTGAGCCTTCCGATCCATTTGTTAATAATAATTGAAACACATAATTTTGCTCTTTTTGTATTGGTAATTTCTCATTACTCATAAACAATTTAGTCTTTACTCCGTTCTCACTGACTAATTCTTCTTTTTCTTTGAATTTAACTTTACCTTTATCGTCTATAATTTTTATTTTTTTTATGCTATTATATTTTTCAGAAACAGCATATTGCCAATACGTCAAACGTGGTTTAAATACTAGCGAATAACTATATAAATCTCCCTTTGCTGCCATTTTTTTTACCGAATCATTGATATAAATATCTAAAAATCCAATATTTCCACTATTTGTTCGCACTTTATTTAGTACATATTCTATTTTATTCTTTGCCGATTGAGCAACTGTATATTTTCCATTTTTTTGTTGTAATAAAAAAGTATCTCTCTCGTCAATATTGCCTTTTTGTATATAATTAGATATTTTATTGTCTATAAAATCTGATAAATCAAACTTATTTCCTGCTTTTTTCAAAACTAAAGGCATTGCTTTGGGTAAAAGTGGATAAATATCCTTTTCACTAACTTGTTTATTTATAGACAATCCACCTTTCTCTACAATTCCTTTCTTCTTTTTATTTGTAAAATACAAAATTTCAGATCCCATTTTCAAAAATGGAATATCGCTATAAGTAATGAAATTTTTATTTTTTTGCTTTATTATGAAACTAAATTTCAATTCTTCTTGTACTTCAATAAACGGATCTTCTACTCCTTCATCCCTATCATATTCTTGAATAATTTCAATCCGATCATCTTTCAGTTTCAACAACATGCGGTAATTTCGTATAATTTGCTCTGTTTCTTTCGATGGAACAAACTCTAAATCATTCGCAACAAGCTTTCCATCCGAATAATATTCGTGTGTAAAAACTATTTCTGCTATTTTTTTATACGTTCTCATGAATTAAGTAATTAAACAAAATAATTGTAAGGTCGCTTCCTTTTTAATATAGCTTACGAATTTATATAAAACTCATTTAATCAATAAATTATGAATCTATTACATAAATACATAAGTAACAG
>JAOZTL010000483.1 GCA_029942205.1 Bacteroidales bacterium
TAAATGCTATTATCGCTTCAATTCTGTACAAAAAACACCCAGCGCAAGTAAAATTTGTACTTGTTGACCCTAAAAAAGTGGAATTGACTCTTTACGAGAAAATTGAACGCCATTTCTTGGCTAAACTTCCTGATTCAGAAGAAGCAATTATTACTGAAAATCAGAAAGTTGTAGAAACATTAGCTTCGCTTAATTTAGAAATGGATAACAGATATTCATTACTCAAAAAGGCTCAAACCAGAAATATAAAAGAATACAATGCCAAATTTATTGCTCGGAAATTAAATCCTGAAAACGGACACAAATATTTACCCTACATTGTTTTGGTAATTGATGAATTTGCCGATTTAATTATGACAGCGGGTAAAGAAGTAGAAATGCCAATTGCCCGTCTGGCACAGCTTGCACGTGCTATTGGAATACACTTAATTGTAGCTACTCAGCGTCCGTCAACTAATATTATTACGGGTGTAATTAAAGCCAACTTCCCAACCCGAATGGCGTTTAAAGTGGCTTCAATGATGGACTCACGTACAATTCTGGATTCGCCTGGAGCCAACCAATTAATTGGACGTGGTGATATGCTTATTAGCGAAGGAAGTAATTTAATTCGTGTACAATGTGCATTTATTGATACGCCTGAACTTGATAAAATTACTGATTTTATTGGCGCACAACGTGGCTATACTTCGGCTTATGAATTGCCCGAAGTTGAACTTGAAGGTGTTGATACTGATAAAAAAGACCTTGATTTAGCCAAACGTGATAAACTTTTTGAAGAAGCAGCAAGAATTATTGTTGTTCACCAACAAGGCTCTACTTCTCTCATACAGAGAAAATTATCAATAGGATACAACCGTGCAGGACGAATTGTTGACCAATTAGAAGCTGCTGGAATTATCGGACCTTTTGAGGGAAGCAAGGCTCGCCAAGTTTTATATACCGATGAATATTCTTTGGAACAGTATTTGAATAGTCTTTAACAATATCGGTTGCCGAGCATTTCGACTTCGCTCAATATGCCACGTAGTCGAGGTAAACAATTTAATTAAAATGAAAAAATCCATAATATTACTCATTTCGCTATTATTTAGTATAACTTTGCTTGCGCAAGAAGGTAAAGAACCACAAAAAGTTCCAAAACTAAATAAAGACCCAGAAACAAAAAAGATATTAGACAAAATATCTCGGCACGCAGAATCATTTGAAACATTGCGTCTTAAATTCACTTATACTTTTGAAGATATTGCAAAAGGTGAAAACGATGAAAAAGAGGGAATGGTTTACATTAAAAAGCAAAAATACAAGCTTTTCTTGAAAAATACGGGCGTAGAAATAATGTTTGACGGAAAAACCAAAGCAAGTTATTCACGTACCGAAACCGAAGACGGCGAACTTATTGAAGAAGTAACTTATACAACGCCAGACTCTTCTGACATGGACATTCTTAATCCTGCAAATATTTACACTTTCTACGAAAAAAATTTCTATTACAGAACGCTTGGTAATGAAAACCTTGGAGGTGTAAAATTGACAGTTATTGATTTTATTCCCGAAAAAAGAGGCATAACATTATCAAAAATACGGCTTAAAGTAAACGAAAAGACAAACGAAATTTATTCAGCAAAATCCTTCTCAAAAAATGGTCATCGACTGACTATAAAAATTAACGAAATAAAGCCCAATATCAAAATAGTTGATAAGCTTTTTACCTTTAACGAGGAGGCAAATCCAAATGCAGAAATTATTGATTTGAGGGAGTAGTAAAGAAGACGCTGCTTTCAGCAGGTCAAACCTGCCGTAGGCAGCGTTTTTTCACTAATATTATTCAAGCAATTCATCAACAAAAACAAATTCAATTCCTGCGGCAAGCATTTTGTTTTTCACATTATTTAGCGCATTAGCTGTATTTTTTCTGTAATGCCCAATAATAATCAATTCACCTTTTTCTTTAGCCAAATCAATTGCCGAAAGTAATACTTTTTCCACATTTTCGAGCGTATTCAAATTATCAATAAAAAGTGAATTAAAACTGGTTTTTATACCCAAACCTCTTGCATATTTGTATGAAAATGCCATTTCTGGATTTGAAATTACTCCGTCCTCTCCTATCCTATTATATGTATTGCTATCAATAAAAAATAACTCTTTTTGCTTTGCCAACGAGAGTAAATAAAACATGCTCTGAGCATTAGACGTAAATTTTGAACCAATATGATTATTGAAACCGTCAACTTTTTCGCCAATATTTACAATTGCGCTATCAAGCAGCAAATCAATCTGTTGCTTTGACATTCCTGTTTTAATCATGCCTTTTGTTCGCTCATTGAGAGTCTTATTATTTTTACTTTCCATTGGCATGTGAAGAATAGATTTATAATCGGAATTTTGAATTATTTTATTGCATTCTTTGCTTTTTGCAAGAAATGGAAGTACTGCAAAAGTAATTTTCTCATTAAATTGAAAGAAAGTAGTTAGCGTTGACGTTCTTGCGCCCACATCGTCAATTAAAATTGCTATTTTAGCTTTGCTATTCTGTGAAAATGAATTAGTTAAAGTTATTAACGAGATTATTATTATTATTAAAAAAATACGCATACGACAATAAAAACACATAAATTATGATAACCAAATTTCAAGTAATTTATTTTCAGTTAATTCTGAAAGATACTGTAATAATATTTCTTTTCTATTTCCTTTATAATTATCTTGACCTAATTTTCCTTGTTTAGGATATACATAAAGAAATGTCAATGTTTTTTTCTTTTGGTCAATAATATATATAAACCTGTACCCGCTTGAACTACCTTTTTTTTGAAAAGTATCTGAAATACGTACTTTTTTTAGTCTAATTGTTGGGGATATATCTTGTTCAGTATTTCTATAATTCCAAAGATTTTCAATTGTCTTATTTTTCAAAAAGTTATGAATATCTTTCATACATGAAACGTAACCATTTTTAGGCTTCTTTTCTAAAGTCTTTATTTGTGTAGTATAGGTAGAAGCTGTAAAATAAGTAAGCATTAGGCAGAAATTATTTTTGAGAAAATATCTTTATAATCTTCATTATTTTGGGCTTCGTAAAAAAAGT
>JAOZTL010000484.1 GCA_029942205.1 Bacteroidales bacterium
GAACATAAACTTTCTCTAAGTTTTCGGCTATTTTCCGCATTCCTTCGATACTTGTTTTCTCAAAAATATTAATTTTTTCGAGAATTGTAATTCGCTCCTCAATATCTTGAGCTACTTTGAGTAAAACCATAGAGTACTTTTGATTTTGTCATTCAATTAAATGCTAGAAAAAACTTAAGAATTTCTGTTAGGTGAGATGCGGCAAATTTAGATAAAAAAAAAGACTTTTAGGTTATTTTTTGTTCTTTTAACAAAAAATAAGCACTATTCGTCAAAAAAACTATTTTTAAATTTTCAATTAAAATAATTGTTATTTTATGTTTTTAAATATGAAATTATAACTTTTATTATTATTTTTACATTAAAATAACAACAAAATAGGATAAAAAAATATAATTAATACTAGTAATATTATTTTTCACTTATACTTAAACAAAAACAATGAATAAAATTTGGCATGGGTATCAAAAAGGATAAAATGTTTTGAAACATGATATTAATCATACTTTTATAGAGAAAAATTATCGATATTTACCTAAAATTTAAACATTAGCTCTTTATTATTTATATTAACGCTAGAATTTTATGGGATTTTTCTTAAATAAAATAATACCTCCGAAGGAGTGGCGATTAGCTTATTCGATTATTTTAGGAATAAGTATGGGTTTAATATTATACATTTCGATGGCATCCAATGTTGTTTCATATTTATCCGACAAGCCTGAAACATGTATAAATTGTCATGTAATGAATCCAGAGTATGCTAGTTGGCAGCATAGTTCGCATCGAGAAAATGCAACTTGTAACGACTGTCATGTGCCACAGGATAATTTTGTGAGTAAATATTATTTTAAAGCAACTGATGGATTACGTCATGCAACGATATTTACATTAAGAGCAGAGCCTCAAGTAATAAGAATACTGGATGCGGGTAAAGAAGTTGTTCAGAAAAACTGCTTGCGATGCCATTCAAACTTAGTGGCTAACGTCAAAATTAAAGACGTAATGTATAAAGAAGTTCAGCATGGCGAAGGAAAACTTTGTTGGGAATGCCACCGAGAAGTCCCACACGGGCGAGTAAGAAGTTTATCGGCATCACCAAATGCCATCGTGCCTGTTGTCAAAACGGATTTTTCTCTTGATTGATCATTGAAAATTTCAGAAAGTTATTATTAAAAGTAAGTGATTGGACAAAATTACTCAATTATTACTTTTCAATAAGTTATTGGTTACAATCGTTTTGCATAAGAGCGTAAACAACATCAAAAAAAAGTCAAAGACATTAAATAAATTTAATAAATCTAAGCATAAAACATTATGGAAATACAGAAAAAGAAAAAATGGAGAAATTGGACATTTTTTATTGTAAATGTGATCGTTGTTTTCTTTTTAGGAGTATTAGCATCTTCTATTAATGAGCGTCGAAGCGAAACAGAAATGGTATTTAAGCCTCAAGTACAATTGACAAATTGGGAGCCACGCAATGAAGTTTGGGGTAAAAACTATCCACGTGAATATCAATCTTATTACGAAACTGCCGACACTACATTCAAAAGTAAGTACAACGGAGGTGCCACGATCGATATGCTAGAAGTAGATCCACGTTTGGTGGTTTTGTGGGCAGGCTATGGTTTTTCTAAGGATTATAATCAAGGAAGAGGACACGTGTATGCTGTGAATGATATACAACAAACATTACGAACAGGAGGTCCTACTGGTGCAGACGACGGTCCTATGCCAGGTACATGCTGGACATGTAAAGGTCCAGATGTTCCTCGATTGATGGATAGTATTGGTTTTGCAGATTTTTATAAAGGAAAATGGGCAGCTAAAGGTAGCGAAATAGTAAATCCGATAGGATGCGCCGATTGTCATGACCCCGAAACGATGAATCTTCGTATTTCTCGCCCTGCACTTATCGAAGCATTTCAGCGTCAAGGACGTAAGATAGAAGAGGCTTCTCATCAAGAGATGCGCTCGCTTGTTTGTGCACAATGCCATGTCGAATATTATTTTGATAAAAATAAAATAGAAGGTGTTCCTTACCTTACTTTACCATGGGATAATGGATATTCGGTAGAAGCAATGGAGGAATATTATGATAATATCGAATTTAAAGATTGGACACACAAGCTAAGTAAAGCTCCAATGCTGAAAGCTCAACACCCTGGATACGAGGTTTATATGACAGGTATTCATGCCGATAGAGGCGTTTCTTGTGCAGATTGCCACATGCCATACAAATCGGAAGGTGGACAAAAATTCACGGATCATAAAATCCAGAGCCCATTGAATAATGTAGCAAATTCTTGCCAAGTATGCCATCGAAACGAGACTGAAAAACTGATTCAAAATGTATACGAGCGTCAAGATCGGATTATCGAAAATAGAGATAAGTTGGAAGAACTAGTTGTGAGAGCCCACGTAGAGGCAAAATTTGCTTGGGACAATGGCGCAACGGATGCGCAAATGAAAGATATTTTACAAGATATTCGTCATGCACAATGGCGTTGGGATTATGCAGCTGCAAGTCATGGTGGTTCGTTTCACTCGCCTGTAGAAATTGGTAGAGTTATCGGTACAGGAATTACTGTCGCTCAAGAAGCTAGGATTAAGCTAGCACGCTTGTTGGCAGAATTAGGACACAATGCACCTATCGATTATCCCGATATTTCGACCAAAGCAAAAGCACAGGCTTATATTGGGCTGGAGATGGAGAAATTGAAAGAAGAAAAACAGTTATTTTTAATTAATATATTGCCTAAATGGTTAGAAGCTGCGGCATTAAGAGAAGCTAACTATTAAAAAAATATTTTCTTTATTATTTAAACCGATTGCATTTAGCAATCGGTTTTTTTTTTACTTTTTTACTTGCTTGTATCGTAGAAGCAGCGTTTAGGCGAAAATATTTTTTCGTCTTTTTTCAGCTTCTTGATTGCTTTATCTACTTCTTTTTTCTCTATACCTGCTTTTTCTGCTATTTCGGCACTTTTAAGTGGAGCTTCAGAGTCTTGCAAAGTTTTGAATACTAGTTCTACTGTTTCCATACATTTTTTTTTGATTCGTAATTTCTATT
>JAOZTL010000485.1 GCA_029942205.1 Bacteroidales bacterium
AATGAATTATTTTTTGTTTGTTTTTATTCATAAAATTCTTGCATAGCCCGTGTTATGGAATAATTTTATGAGTGAAATCAGGCAGAAAAGAAATGTTTTAAATTCATAATTATGAGAACATTTCAGTATATACAGAAACTTAATGAACCATTGATATAGAGATAAACGATTTAAGCACTTCGTGCTATTTAATGTTGCTCATGCTTTTATTCAAATCCATTACAATCAATAAAAGATCTTGCGTAAGCCACATCAAAAGATCGAAGATCTTAGAAGCCATTTAGATCCATATTCACTGTTGGTATTAATAATAACAAGCCCAAAGTCATTAGAATAATCATGAGAGGAGTGATCCATTTCACCCACTTCTCGTAAGGGATTTTTGCAACACCAAGCACGGCAATCAATACGCCAGAGGTGGGAGTAATCATGTTAGTAAAACCATCGCCAAACTGAAACGCCATTACGGTTGCTTGACGTGATACGCCTATCAAATCGGAGAAAGGAGCCATGATGGGCATTGTTAATGCTGCTTTGGCCGATCCCGATGGAATAACGATGTTGATAATCGTTTGTATGCCGTACATGATACTGACGGATGCTGTTTTGCCTAGCCCGTCCATCGTTTGCGATAATCCATACAGAATGGTGTCGATGATGTTGCCCTCTTCGAGTACCACAATGATGCCTGCTGCCAAACCAACAACAATGGCTGCCGACATGATGTCTTTTACGCCCTCCATAAATTCTTTTACGATTCGGTCGCCTGAGTATTGCATCGAGATACCAGCAGCTAAGCCCATGGCAAAGAAAATGGTAGCTATTTCGGAAATGTACCAGCCATAGCCCATCACCCCGACAATAAGCAAGAACATGGTGTAGGCTAATATCAATAAAATAAAATAATGCACCGAGCGCAAAAGCGTAAATATACCCGAAAGAACAAACAATCCAGTAAGTACAGGCAAAATGTAGGTCGATAAATTTGCATTACCTATTTTCATGGTGGTAATGGGGTAGAGTACCGAAAATGTGATCAAAACGCCAGTTATAATTGCAAACACGAGCCATGCTGCCCAGCTAGCTTTCTGTGGGCTTAATTTTTCTTGTACATGCGATTCTTTTTCGCGCCAGTAGGCATCTTCTTCGTATACAATGGATGCGCTAGGTGTTTTTCTGATTTTGGCGGCATAGCGCAGTACATAAGCAATTCCGACAATATTAATGACCACCCAACTGAACATGCGATATTCGATACCGGTAAAGAGCGGAATGCCTGAAAGTTCTTGTGCAATTCCTATCGTGAAGGGATTGAGAATGGCACCAGCAAAGCCCAATCCTGCGGCAACAAACACCATGGCTACGCCTGTGATGCTGTCGTAGCCCATCGAAATGGCTAAAGGTACTAGGATGATGATAAACGCAATCGTCTCTTCGCTCATGCCAAATATTGCTCCGAAAAGACTAAACAGCAGCATAATGAGTGTTATCACAATGCTGTTAATTCCTATTCGTTCTACCAGTTTTACTTTTTCTAGTTTCTTGGTGAATTTAAGAAAGGAAAAAATACCAACATCAATAGCTTTACTGCTATTCAGTATCCAAAACGCACCACCTACCATTAAGATAAAAACGATGATGCCTGCTTGCTTGACAAATCCATTGAATAGTGCCGAAAATACTTGCCATGTTTGTGGATGGCTTTCCATGGATTGGAAGGCTACTTGCTCCGATTCAACGCCCTCGTGCACAATGACTTCTTTGACGTATTTTCCACCAGGAATAAACCATGTGAGTATGGCTGCAAAAATAATGATTGAAAAAATAATAACGTAGGTATTCGGTACTTTTTTTAACATTTTCGGTTCGATAAATTATTGATTCTTAATAGTTTTATTCCAGTGCGTAAGCAACATCAAGCAAGTCAAAGACCTAATTTATTCGTAATTCTTTGTTATTTTAGTACCAAAAGATCTGTCTTCGAGTTTGGTTGCTTCTGTGATGATGCTTTTGCTTCCACCGTTTTCTATAAATTGGAGGCAAGCCCGTATTTTTGGCGACATGTTTCCTTCTCCAAATTTACCTTCTTCTAAATACTTTTCAGCATCCTTTTTATCCAAAAACTCTAAGGCTTTTTGTGTTGGTTCGTTGTAATCGATAAAAACATAAGGCACATCGGTAAGGATATAGAACTCATCGGCGTTAATTTTGCTAGCGATAAGTGCCGAAGCAAAGTCTTTGTCGATAACTGCTTCGAGAGGTTTCACGTTTTTATCTTCATCCAGATAGACTGGGATTCCACCTCCACCAGCAGCAATTACGATTGTTCCTTGGCGTGCCATGTTTTCTATTGATTTGATATTAAAAATATCGATCGGTTTAGGAGAAGCCACTACACGTCGCCAGCCATCCTCTACCTTTGGACTTTGTTTGAATATCCAGCCTTTTTCTTTTGCCAATTTATCGGCTTCTACTTTTGGATAGATTTTCCCTACTCGTTTAGTTGGGTTATTGAACGCTTCATCGTCTTTGTCTACAATTACTTGCGATACGAGTGTGATAATGTCTTTCTTTATTCCATGGTCTTTCAATACGTTGCGCAATTGGCGTTCGATCATGTAACCTATACCGCCTTGCGAATCTGCTACACAAATATCGAGCGGCATCGAAGGAATATCGTACATAATCGTACCAGCATCGTTACGCATCAAGATATTACCAACTTGAGGACCATTGCCATGTCCAATAATCAAATTGTAACCTTCTTTGATAAGGTAAATTAAGTTTTCGAGTGTATCGTGGGTGTTTTTTTCTTGCTCTTCGATCGTTCCTTTGTCATCGCCCCGTAGGAGGGCATTGCCGCCAAGTGCTACTACTGCTAATTTATTCATGTTTTATGTTGTGTTTTTGTGGTTATACAATAATATTATTTTTTGAAGGACACAAATGTATAAAAAACAAAGAGAATAATACAACACTTCGTTAAATTATGAATTATGAATTATGAATTATGAATTAAAACACAGATTTTCAACGACTTATCTTAAACAAACAATACTTTTCA
>JAOZTL010000486.1 GCA_029942205.1 Bacteroidales bacterium
TGTGTGAGTAATATTTAGGGATTGTGATGGAATAAATTGACAGTTTTAAACGACGTTATTTTGGTGCTTAACAAGTTGAAAGCGTCAAGTTATTTCTGAACAATTCCTATTCTAAGTTTTCTTTTGTATTATTTTTTTTATTATAAAAATAATAAAAAAGCAAAAACAGCATACCTGAAACGATCAGTACGATTGATTTTACGAGTAGCGTAAGGTTTAAATCGTAATAGTATTGTGATATAAAATAGATAAACGACACCATTCCTATCACTAATCCCGTTTTGTAGTTTACAAAAAAACTTAATAGCACAATGATTAATGCTCCAGAAATACCTGGAGACAGGGCTGTTGGAATTAATACTAAAGCACTCAATACGTAGACTGTAATCAACGATTTAGTGTCTGTTAGTCCCAATACTTTTAGTATTTTTGAAATAATATAAAATGTAATAGGAATAGTAATAATGGATGATTGCCACATGTAACTCGTATTATCATTATTAAACATGCCTTTTTTCCCGACCAATGCTAATCCTATAACGAAGGAAATAATTAAGCCTATTCGTACAGGATCGTAGAGTTTGGAAAATAGACGATTGTTGGCAAGTAATTTTGCTTCGTGCAAAAAAACGTAAGTCAATAGTAATAAAACAATTCCATTATAAATATGAATAAAATCATACGTAAAATTATTAGTGATTAAAGCAATAAAACTTCCACTAATTGTTAATACTGAAATAAACGACAAAATATAGCTTTTTGCAACAAAAATAACAACTAATGATAGGATTATCATCAAGATACTGACCGCATTAACATCCATATTTAATGATATAAGTCCAAAAGAAATTAGAGAAAGTCCTACCGCATAAGCCGATATGCTTATGGTGTCGATAATAAGTTTGCTGTATGTAATGTTCAGTAAAATAGCTGCCCCAATAAAAATGCTGCCAACAGCGATCAATCCTACCTCTGAATTATATAAACCTGCAATCAGCAGAAAGCCTAAGAAAGTCAAAGTAGCCAATAGCCCGCCTGCTATGGAAAGTAGTTTGATTGCTAAACTCGACTGGTCTTCGGTTGCCAGTAAATACGCATCTTCTATCGCTTTTTGATCAAATGAAAAGCCATCGCCTTCTGTTTGGGCTATGTAATCTAAATTATGCTGTGTTTTATTTTCCATGCTCTTCGCTCCTCCATTTTTTCTGAATATTTATCAGTCCTGCAATCAATAAAGTAATGCTAACTATAATAAACAAGCTTATAGTAAAAAACATAATCGCATCGTCTGATATTTTTACGAGTAAGGCCGAAACAATTACAATCAAACTAAATGGAATTATTGACAGATAAAATGCTTTTTTTATTTTCAAGCCATAAATTATTCCTGCGCTATAAAATACGACTACCATCAGTATGAGTACCAATAACGATGATTGGTAACGCTCAAAAATACCAATTGTAATGCCAATAGTGGATAAACTTACCGCTGCCAAAGCTTCCAGATTGGAAAACCAAGCAGGGACTCGAAAGCCATCAACCATTCTCGGTAAGTATTCCATTGCCAACAATGCAAGGGTATTAATCAGAAAAAGAATATCGATTATAAAAAATACCGACCAATCCGAAGCCACTTGCTCTGCATATAAAACAACGGTGGTCTGTATCAATACCAAATAAACGAACCACAGCGGCGAATAATTTGAAATGACCACCCATAGCGTTATGAATAATGTCCAGCCAAAAAAGAAATCGTAGGCATTAGCTCCTGTTTGATAAATCTGACCAAAAACGGCTAGCAAAACACCGACAAGTACGGCAGTTGCTGTTAAAATGATGTTTTTGATGTTTACATCCAATTTTGAAAACAAAACCAAGCTAGCACTAAGTACAACCAATGCTTCAACCATGCCTATTTTTGCAAATTTATGCAGATCGTCCCAATTATAGGCAAAAAAGAAAAGAATACCAGCAACGCTAAAGCCTACTCCTAGGCTAATGAATAGTAATTGAAGAAACTTTTGCCATGCTTGAGAGCTCGAATAGACTTCACTTTGGAGTGTTTTCTCTATTCCGTCTTCTGTCCAGTTACTGTGTCTGCTTATGATATGAATATCGTCTCTGTTCATGTTTTTTTATGTTTGCAGATTTCGTCTGTTTTGATGAACGTTTATCTTATAAAAACCAAAGTTAAGAAACTATTATACAATATCAAACAAAAAAAGCCCAGACCTGTTAGATGTTGCTTATGCAATTCTATTTTTTTTCTACCTTTGCAGCTCAGTGCCTGTAACAAATAACCATTATTCTTTGCTTATGTACATTTTTGATAATCCGTGTACCGATCCGTATATAAATGCCGCCACCGAAGAGTTTTTACTCAAACAGCGAAGCGAAGATTTTTTTATGCTCTGGCAAAACGATAATGCCATCGTTGTGGGCAAACATCAAAACGCACTTGCCGAAATTAATGCCAATTATGCACGCCAACAAAAGCTTGCTGTTGTTCGGCGACTATCGGGCGGTGGCACGGTCTTTCACGATTTGGGAAATATCAATTATAGCTTTATACTAAACGGCACGCAAGGCAAACTGGTCGATTTCAAACGTTACACGGCTGATATTCTGGCTGCCATTCGTGCCTTACAGGTGAATGCGTTACTCAACGAACGAAACGATTTGGTGATCGGGAAACAAAAAATTTCGGGTAATGCCGAACACTTGTACAAAAATAAAGTACTACACCACGGCACTCTCCTTTTTTCGTCGGACCTAACAGCCCTCAACCGTTCGATTGAAGCTGGTTTGAATCATTTTCAAGACAAATCGGTACAATCAGTACGCAGCACCGTTACCAATATTCAGGATCATTTAACGCACAAGCTGTCGGTTGATGATTTCAAACAACATATTCTTCGCTTTATGAACCACCGCTACTCCACAGCGTTAAGCTTTACTTTAAGCGAGCCCGAGAAACTCCAAATAGCAACACTTGCCGAAGAAAAATACAAAACATGGGATTGGAATTTCGGCTACTCGCCTGCCTACACTTTCAGC
>JAOZTL010000487.1 GCA_029942205.1 Bacteroidales bacterium
GTTACTCGACCAATAACGTCTTTGAATGAATTATTATCTTTCACGCCCAATCCTCTTCCGTTCATTACGGCTAGTTTGTAATTAACCATATCTTCGGATCCGCCACCAAGAATCATTACACCCATGTCTCGTTGCGGAACAACCAACTGATCCGACACTTGCGAGCGGTCGATGGTATGCAATGCCGAGCACGAGGTATTTACCTCCTGCCCAAAAGGCTGTTTGAACGATCCCATCGATACTTTTGCCCATTTAAAACGATTGTAGCTCACAAAGGCATCCAACAAATAAGGATTGCCTGTACTGCTTACAAAGGCACTATTTTCGAGGAATACGTAATAAGAGAAGTCGTAAGGAATTTTTCCTGTTACACCCAAGCGTACACGTTTAAATTTAAACGTAGACTCATCGGGGTTTGTAAAGTGATATTCGTATTGCGTTTGCAGATAGCCTATCAAGCGTATTCCGCTATTGTCGTCTCCGTCTTCGCTTCCGCCATCGTCTTCGCAGCCTTGGGCATACACGAATGCTGGAAACATAAACAGAAATGCAACAAGTATAATTTGGATTTTTTTCATCTTTCTTAATTTATAAGTAATAAAAATGTCATCATTTATTGATTTTAATGATTCCATTTTCTTTTAAATTACTGAATTTAATTTTTTGTGTGATCTGGGGTAGAATTTATTTGCTTCAGTTTGATTTTTTTGACCAATAAAGCCTCATCTTCTTAAAAAAACGAGGCTGTCTCAAAGCGATGTTTCTCATTAAATTTATTCCTAACCAGTAAATTTAACCCGATTCACCTAGATTTACCTTTAATTCTTTTCTGAGACAGCCTCTAATAACTAAAATAATTACTTAACTAAAGGTAGATCTTTTGATTTAGAATCAAATCCCCATTGGTTTGTAACAGCATCGTCTGGTGTTCCCCATCCTGCGTTTTCATTCCAAAGCCCGTTCATTCCAAATTTTAAGCTATACGCCTCGTAGCCCATCACGTTTAAGAAAGCGGTGATAACAGCCGAAGTTTGCCCTGTGTAGCAATACGTTACAATTTTAGCAGCAGGATCTAAGTTTGTAGGAGTAAAACCATCTAACAAACGATAAGCTCCTTTAATATGTCCAAAACTAGTATAATGATCCGATACAAAATAGTTGTTGATGTAATAATTTGCATTATTATCCAATACTTCAGAAGCAGCAAGCCCTTTAAAACCAGCAGCAACAGCATCTTCTACTCTAGCTTTCAATATTTCTGATCCATCAGTTACATTGATCGTAAAGGCAGGCAAATCATACGTTAAGGCAGTAGGTGCAGCATCATACGTCCAGTTTGCACTTGCAGCAGCCACGTTACCTACGCTAGCTGTCCAGCTATCGGTAGTTCCACTCCATCCGCTCATTCCCCATTTCAAGGCTTGTGCATTACGGAAACCATACAAACGTAATAAAGACGTTCCATAACAAGCTGTTTGTCCTGTGTAGCATACCAATAAAACTGGCTTATCGCCTGCATTTGCAGCTTCGGTTAGGATGTCTGCAAAGACAATATTTTTTGCTCCACTAATGTGCCCATCAATATAAACATCTGCCGAGCGAATATCCAAAATGTAATACTTATCAATAAAAGCAGCAACATCATTGGCACTTGCAGGTGCTCCCACCACAAATTTAATGTCATTACCTTCCGCATCATGATACTTAATCACACTGCCCATGTCATATCCATTGGCTGTCATGTAAGTTTGAAGTATCGTACTTGCAGGATCTAATAAATCTTCAACATCGGTTTCTTTACACGATGCTATAAATAAAGTAGGTACCATTAAAAGTACCATTACCGAAAATTTTAAATACTTTTTCATATTATTTTCTTTAAATTGTTTAGTAATTATTTTAGTTAAGGTCTTCGACCTTTTGATATTGCTACACTTGATGCAAAAAAATAGTAAATCAATTAATCTTGACCTTCCTATTATGAACTTCGTGCTATTATTTTCAAATCCAAAATCCAGTTATTTAAGTCCATCCAACAGTTGAATTTCTATAATGACAAAATTACATCATCTCCAAATACAAAAGAAGCTTTTTGACTACTAGCCTGTCAATCAATTTCTTGTTTGTTTACATAAAAGTATTGATTGGATTCATTCATTTTATTGATATATATCATTGTTTTTATTGATTTTGATTCGTAATTTTACATCAACAAAAAAAGAAACAATGACGGAAGCCTTAAATAGCCTGAAATGCACGCAATGCATGACACGATCGAAATTGTTCGACAAACTATCGGACGAAGAGCAAAGCCTACTCGCCGCCTCACGGAGCGAAGTGCATTTTAAGAAAGGAGAAACCATTACCAAGCAAGGTGCGCTGGCATCGCAGATCATGTACGTGCGGTCGGGAATCGTGAAAATCTACCTCGAATCGGAAGAAAAAAACTTGATTATCGGCATCAAAACGTCGGGGCATTTCGTGGGGCTATCCATTTTGTTTAGTAATGCAACCTTCCCCTTTTCCATCGCCACCTACTCCGATACCGAAATATGCATGTTCGATATTCATAAATTCAGACAACTGGCTCGTCAAAATGCCGCATTTGCATCCAAAATCATTCATCTACAAAACAACATGATTATGCGACGCAGCGAACGCCTCGAATGTCTTACCATGCGCAAACTACCTGGACGACTGGCGAGTATGCTTCTGTGTATTTCCAAACGAGTTTATCGGGATACGGAGTTTGAATTGGGACTGTCTCGCAAGGATTTGGCAGAAATATCGATGATGTCTATCGAAAGTCTGTCTCGTTTGCTGACTGATTTTAAGAAAGAAAACTTAATCGAATTGTCAGGCAAGCAAATGAAATTGCTCAATTTGCAACGGTTACAAATGATTAGTAAAAACGGCTAAGGTCTTCAGAAAGTTCAATTAGTAAATGTAACACTTTATTTGCTTATTTATTAGAACGATAACACAATATATTTTTCCTTTTTTTCAAAATCTCTCTGCAAAAGCCGATTAGAGGGTTTTGAAAAAAAAGA
>JAOZTL010000488.1 GCA_029942205.1 Bacteroidales bacterium
TCGAAGAGAAGCTGAAAACAAGCTATAAGCCCAAACTGAAGAATTATGTGCGCTTGCATGCTTCGCAGAAAGAAGATAAACAATTGGAGCAGAGCATGAACGCTCTTGGTAGAGCACGAAAGCAATTGGAAATACTGATGGTTTATTTAAAATTATCGGGCTACATGCAAGGCAAACCAACAGAGGTATCGCAAGCCGATTTGTTGAAAGCCACCAATAGCAGTACTTCTATTCTGAAATCATTACAAGAAAAAGAAATACTTGAAGTGTACAGCAAACAAATAGACCGATTGCTGGAAGAGGAAAAAACGGTAGTCAGTGAGAAAGAACTGAATGAACAACAAACACGTGCATTGGCAGAAATAAAGACGCTGTTTGCGAGCCTACCAACCGTTCTGCTGCATGGCGTTACGTCTAGCGGAAAAACGGAAGTGTACATTCATTTAATGAAACAAACGATAGCACAAGGCAAACAGGTGCTGTATTTATTACCCGAAATTGCACTGACAACGCAAATCATTACCCGATTACAGAAAGTTTTTGGCAATCAAGTGGGGGTTTATCACTCCAAATTTAGCGACTCGGAACGTGTGGAACTTTGGCAAAGCATGCTAAATAATCCAAAACGTTATCCTGTGATTCTGGGTGTGCGTTCGTCTGTGTTTCTACCATTTCAAGATTTAGGCTTAATCATTGTTGATGAAGAGCACGAAAACACCTACAAACAGTTTCATCCAGCACCACGCTACAATGCACGTGATGCATCGATGGTGTTGGCGCAATTGCATGGTGCAAAAGTGTTGCTAGGCTCGGCGACTCCCTCTATCGAGAGTTATTTTAATGCCAAAACCAACAAGTACGGGCTTGTGGAAATGACCGAGCGATACAAAAACATCCAATTACCCGAAATATTAATCGCCGACTTGCGTGAGGCTCGCCGCAAGAAACAAATGAAGTCTTTATTTTCGCCTTTGCTGATGAATAGCATTGAAACGGCATTGAATAATAAAGAACAAGTGATTTTGTTTCAGAACCGACGTGGCTTTGCGCCTTACGTCGAATGCCACACGTGCAACTGGGTGCCCAAATGCGAACACTGCGACGTGAGCTTGACGTATCACAAGCATTCCAACAACTTGGTGTGCCATTACTGTGGCTATGCTACCGAAATGCCTAAACGTTGTGGGGCGTGCAACAACGTGAATCTGCACACGCAGGGATTTGGAACGGAGCGGATTGAAGACGAAATATCAATCTTCTTTCCCGAAATACGCACGGCTCGCATGGATCTGGATACAACCAGAAGCAAGAAATCATACCAACGAATCATTAGCGAATTTGAAAACAAACAAGTCGATATTCTGATTGGAACGCAAATGGTGAGCAAAGGGCTGGATTTTGATAATGTGAGCCTTGTGGGGATAATGAATGCCGATAACATGTTGAATTATCCCGATTTTAGGGCTTTTGAGCGGAGTTTTCAGCTAATGACACAGGTAAGTGGGCGGGCTGGACGGAAAAACAAACAGGGCAAAGTGATTATTCAAACCTCCGACAAACAAAATAAAATTATCCGAAAGGTTATCACAAATGATTTTTATGGCGTATTCCTGTCGCAACTAAACGAACGCAAAGCGTTTAAATATCCTCCTTATTATCGTTTGATAAAATTGACTCTGAAGAATAAAAAATCGGCTACCCTGGATCTTGCTGCTGATGAACTAGTGCTGATGCTTCGTAAGTATTTTGGAAATAGGATATTGGGCCCCGAAGCGCCTGGTATTAATCGTATCCAGAATTGGTATCAAAAAAATATTCTGATCAAAATAGAAACGAATAAATCGCACATCAAAGCCAAGGCGTTATTGATGAACCAAATTGATACGCTACGCACCGATCCTCGCTTTAAATCTACTCTAGTACTTATCGACGTTGATCCAATGTAGGTCTTCGACCTTTTTGATGTGCTTACGCAAGGTCATGTCTTATCTAACGTATACAGGTTTTGCCGATGCTTGATGGTTTTGCTGCTGGTGAAGATTAACAACAGAGGTCTGCTACCTTTTTGATGTGCTTACGCAAGGTCATGTTTTGCAGATGCTTAATGGTCTTGCTGCTAGTGAAGACCAACAACAAAGAAACCCTCAACATTGGTGAGGGTTTCATAAGTAATACAAATTTTCTGTTGGTGTTCAATTCCGTACCAACATTCGTTTCGTTTAGCTCAGTTTATATTCCAAATACTTCGCATACGAGACACGTTCCCAAGCAACTTTGCCTGTCTGAGCTAGTTCCATCAACATTTCGTTGAGAGCCAAGCCCTTTGTCAGGCGTTCCTCACGAGCCACACGGCGGAGCAATTTTTCGTTGCTCTCGTTCAATACCGCATCTTGATAACGATCCACTAGATCATTTAACAAGTTTACATCCGCATTTTGGATGTCCTTCTTTTTGAGATCACTCATTCGTGATTCCATCGATTCGGTCATCAGTTTACACTTCCGTAGCATTTCGCTTTCGGTTTCTTTGTAGTACCAGCGTGCGACAAACGATTTATAATCCAAGGAGTTCTTGTCGTAAATCAAAGCGATACGGTGCATCAAAAATTGCACATGATCGTTTAGTTCGGCACGCAAATCGTGCTTTACTTTTGATTTTTCCGACAAATTGTTCCTAAAGGTTTCGTCGTTCGTTATCACACTGTAATCGCTTATTTGCTCTACAAATGCTTGTAATACTTCTTCTGTGATTCCAAATTTGTTTAAGGTGGATAAATCACGTTCCACCGCTTTAGCCATCCTGTGGCATTGTTGTACCAAAACTCCTTGAGCTCGATTCAACTTCTGTTTAGATAAATTTTGCATAAAAATAATTTGTGGGGAATTTTCCCCTGTTTATAAATGGCTTGCCCTTATGAGCTAACCGTTAATTAAATACAGATTACATTTGTTTTCTGGTAATCAAAAAACGTAATTGTAATTTGCGCTGCAAAGATACGAAAAAAAAATAGTATTTCCAAATGTTTTTATGTATTTTTTTTA
>JAOZTL010000489.1:0-2280 GCA_029942205.1 Bacteroidales bacterium
GAGGTCTTAGCGATCGTACAATGACCATCAAGCGTCTGGAAGACCTTGATGCGTCGGGTTGATTAATACGAAGTTTTTTGTATATTTGTATCCTATATTATAAACAACATCAAGAAAATAGAAAACCTTAATAAAAATACATGAAAAATCTTATAATTACGCTATTGCTGCTTGGTCTTATAGCAACAACATACGCTCAGAAACTTGGAAATGTAGGTTTTGAACAAAAAGGAAATAAAGTAGAAATACACTATACGATGAGTGGAATTACAGCAGGGCAACGCTTTGATGTAACAATATTATGCTCTGATAATAATGGCAGTACATACAAAATAACACCCAAACACATAAGCAATACGGGGCAGAATATAATACTTACCAACGGACGAAACACAGCCGTTTGGGAGGTGCGCAGAGATAGAAACAAGCTAGATGGCTACAAATTTGTATTTCAAGTAAAGGTAAGCATAAGCATAGAGCCTGAAATGGTTTTTGTAAAAGGAGGCACGTTCCAAATGGGAAGTAAAGCGTATGATGACGAAAAACCGATACATACGGTTACGGTTTCTGATTTTTATATTGGCAAATACGAAATAACACAGAAGCAATGGCGAGCAGTGATGGGAAGTGATCCTGCTAATTTATATTTTAAAGGCTGTGATAGTTGCCCCGTAGAGAATGTAAGCTGGAACGATGCGCAAGAATTTATTGAAAAACTAAACACTAAAACAGGTAAAACTTACCGCTTGCCTACCGAGGCCGAGTGGGAATATGCCGCAGGTGGAGGAGCGAATAATAGAACCAAATGGGCAGGAACGGATTCGGAAAACTCTTTGGGAGATTATGCGTGGTATATAGAAAATTCATATAATAAAGGAAGTGATCATAAAGATTATGGAACGCATGAAGTAGGTACAAAAAACCCGACTGCACTGGGTATTTATGATATGAGCGGAAATGTATGGGAATGGTGTCAGGACAAATGGCATGATAATTATAAAAATGCACCAAAGGATGGTAGCGCATGGGAGAGTGGAAATAGTTCTCTCCGTGTTGCTCGTGGCGGTAGTTGGAACGGCAGCACCGTTTACTGTCGTGTGGCTGATCGTGGCAGCAATAGTCCCGATTATCGCTCCGGCAATCTGGGCTTTCGCTTGGTGGTCGTCCCGTAGTTTAATGAATGCTTTTCCTGCTTTTTTCTTTGAGCTAAAAATTTTTATTGCCATTTTTCCGAGCGGGGCAAGGGACGCAGCCCAGCACGGAAAAATTGAAATGAAAATTTGTTAAATACCGCCTTTAAGGCGGTCGAAATTTTTTTTGAAAATTCGAGTTTAAATCTTAATAAAAATAAACCATGCAAATAAAATTATTTACAATACCTATAAATAGTATAGAAGACTATAACGAAGAGTTAAATAAGTTTTTGGCTACACATAAAATTGTGGAAATAGAAAAACAGTTATTACAAACAGCAAATACTTACTCATGGTGTTTTTATATCAGTTATATTGAAAATAATTATACGAATGAACAAAAAACATCAAAAATAAGAGTTGATTACATGAAAACGTTAGACAATGTAAGTTTTGCTAAATTCTCAAAACTACGAGAAATACGTAAAAAAATAGCCATTGAAAATGCCGTATCAGCATATATTGTTTTTACAGATGCCGAACTTGCTGAAATGACAAAATTGTCGGAAATAACAATACAAAAAATTAAGAGTATAAAAGGAATTGGTGATAAAAAAGCAGAAAAATACGGAAACAAATTGATAGAGAATTACTATAAACAAATAAATGAAACGAGCGGGGAATCTAATAACGGCGATAAGTTGTTTTGATAATTTATTGTTGGCATTTTATAAAGCAAAAAAAGGAAAAGAACACAAAGTTGAAGTGATTCTTTATAAGAAAAATCTAATGTCAAATTTAAAATTATTGCAAAAACAAATAAATACAGGAAATATAGATGTTGGAAATTATAATTATTTTACTATTTATGAGCCTAAAGAACGCTTAATTTGTGCCGCTTCTTTTTCTGAACGTGTTCTGCATCATGCTTTAATGAATATATGCCATCCGTTTTTTGAAAAAAAATTAATTTATGATACCTATGCTACTCGTTTAAATAAAGGAACATATAAAGCTATTGAAAAAGGAAGACTCAATTGTAAAAAAAATAAATATTTCATAAAATTTGACATTAAAAAATATTTTGATTCTATAAATCATTCAGTATTAAAACTCCTGTTGACTAATGTATTTAGAGAACATGAAT
>JAOZTL010000489.1:2290-3038 GCA_029942205.1 Bacteroidales bacterium
GTAAAACATAAGCTTCATGTGAAAAGTTATATCCGATATATGGATGATTTTATTGTTTGGACAAATGTAAAAACTGAAATTTCAACTGTTGGGAATAGTATTGCATTATTTTTAGAGGACGAATTAGATTTAAAGCTAAAAACTTTTTATGCAGGTAGAACTGAATTTGGATTAAGTTTTTTGAGTTATAAATTATTTCCAAATAAAATATTATTAACCCGTAAAGCAAAAAAACGTTATATTTACAAAATGAAAGAATATGAAGGTATTCTAACATCAGCTAAATGGACGCAGGAGAAGTATGCCGTACATGTAAGAGCATTAACGGCTTTTACAGAGCATGCTTTTACTCGGAAATTTAGAAATAAGAGTAATAGTCGAGGGTTCTAACCGTGTTAATCGTGGCGGTAGTTGGAACAACAACACCGATAACTGTCGTGTGGCTAATCGTAACAACAATAGTCCCGATAATCGCAACAACAATCTGGGCTTTCGCTTGGTGGTCGTCCCGTAGCTCAAAGAAAAAAGCCGGATAGCTTTCATTGAACAGATTATTTCTTCTTTTTCTGGAAAAATCCAGAATAAATATGAGCAGTTTTGCACTGCCAAAATGCCTGTTTTAGTAGCTTAGCATGGATTTGCTAATCGAAAATTCAGGCATTCGATCGTCCGAAGTACATCTAATCGTTAATTTTTCTACAATTCCAGACGCTCGAATGTCCTACGGACGATTCGAGGTCTTAGCGAT
>JAOZTL010000490.1 GCA_029942205.1 Bacteroidales bacterium
ATTGCCAATAACTTCCGAAAATTCTTGACTTCCTAATGCTAGTTTTTGTTTCATAACACAAAGATACAAATACTTAATGAAACTTCGAAAAAAACCGCAAAGGTTTAAGGAAGATCAAAAGACCTTGATTTGCACACACATACTCGTTTATTCTCAACACAGTAAAGTTCATTTAACACATAAGCTGTTTTTCGTATTATACTAAATTGTGGTAATAATTATGATTCTAAAAATGATTTATTAAAACAGAGTACGGTCGAAGACCTTAGCTCAAGCATCGAAGCGTTACAACAACCGATAAAAACACTTTTGACGAATAAGCGAACAAATTGTATATTTTTACCAATCATTTTTTTGGCATTTATTTTTTAATTAATTAAATTTACGGGATTATTTTTTTAGGTCTTTGACCTTATTGATATTGCTTCCGTAATTCGAGGTGATCGTGAAATGGGCGGCATAATGCTTGCTGCCGAGTAATATACTAAAATGCTGTAATAATTTATTAACCAAAACAACAATTGGAAACAAAATACCACTACACAACATGCACAAACAACATTTATCATTGATTGTATTGCTAACTTTTGCTGTATTGCTGGTGCAAGCACAATCGTTAGACATTCGATTCAAGCGACTATCAATAGACGATGGACTGTCGTTAAGCTCCATCAATTGTATGATACAAGACAACCATGGTTTTATGTGGTTTGGTACAGAGGATGGACTAAACAAGTACAACGGCTATGATTTTAAAATCTTTCGTCCTGACAGAGAAAATCCCAATTCGATCACCCAAAAGTGGATCAATGACGTGTTTGAAGATAGCAAATTGAACCTGTGGATAACAACCGAAAGTGGCTTGCATAGGTACAATCCCAAGACAGAAGTATTTGCCAGTTATGAGCGAAGCAAAAAAACGATCAGTAACAATCTGATAAGCTATATTTTTGAAGACTCCAATGGCGAGCTTTGGGTGGGAACAACTGATGGATTGAACAGGTATGATGAAAAAACAGCTGCATTTGTTCCTTTTTTACACGATCCTAATATCGAAAACTCATTATCAAGCAATAAAATTACTGCCATCGATGAAGACTCGAAAGGGAATATTTGGATTGCTACCGAAGATGGATTAAATCTATACAACAAGACAAGCAACGAATTTCAGCATTTCTTGTACAACGGCAGTAGCATCACAGCTATTCGTACTATTGCTGTCGATAAGGCAAATAATGTATGGATAGGGACAGCCAATGGCTTATTGCAATATACTCCTACCGCAGATACTTTTGTGCGTTATTCGCATGTGGCATCCAGTCGTAACTCTATTGCTGATAATCACATTCGCAGTATTTATGAAGATTCCAAAGGCTTTCTATGGATTGGGACAGATACAGGCTTTGATTTATTTGATCCGCAGACAAAAACTTTCACCTCCATCCTTACCGAAGCCCAAACCGAATCGTCAAGCGTATTAAAACTCAATCGCCCCATACTCGAAGACAAATCTGGTATCATTTGGCTAGGTTCTTTTGCCTCAGGATTGGTTAGGTACGATCATCAAACACAAGTGAGTACATCGTACACACACGATCCATACAACCAACACAGCTTGTCTGAAAATGGAATAAGTGCCATTGTACAAGATAAATATGGCGTATTATGGTTTGGTACTTTTGGTGCAGGATTGAACAAATTTGATCCTACGGGAAATAAGTTTCAGCTATTCACCCACAATGCAAACAATGCCAATAGCTTACCCGAAAATTTCATCTGGTCGGTTTTTGAAGATACCGACCAAGAAGTATGGATAGGCACAAACTCGCATGGAGTGAGTAAATTAAATTTATCGACGGGTCTTTTTACACATTATACCCATCAAGCGAATAAAAGCAACAGCCTGTCTTATAATTCGGTACGAAAAGTATACCAAGACAGCAAAGGATTTATTTGGTTAGGTACGGATGGCGGAGGGCTTAATCGGTTTGATAAAAAAACAGAGCAATTCATCCATTTTAAACATAATGAAAATGATAACACGTCCATATCCAGCAATTCGGTTCGGGTTATTTTTGAAGATTCAAAACAAATACTATGGATCGGTACAACGAATGGATTGAATAAGTTTGATCCTAGCACTCAGAAGTTTAAACGTTATCTTCACAATCCGAGCAACCCCAATTCGTTATCTAATAATTTTATTTATTCGTCTATTTATGAAGACGAAAACGGCTTTATTTGGATCGGAACGTATGGCGGCGGAGTAAATAAGTTTGACCCAGAAACAGAAACATTCACTCGTTTCTTACATTTAACTAGCAATACCAATTCTATAAGTAATAATAAAGTATTCTCCATTGTGCAGGATAATGAGGGAGTATTTTGGATGGCAAACAATGCAGGCTTAGATCGCTTTGATCCGAAAACAAAGAAATTTGTTCATTACACTACCGCCGATGGCTTGCCTAATAACACCATTTATGGCATTTTGCCCGAATTAAATAATGAAGTTTTTTGGCTGACAACAAACTATGGAATATCCAAATTTGTAAGCAAAGAGAAAGTATTTGTTAATTTCACACCCGAAGACGGGTTGCAAAGTATCGAATTTAATGGCGGAGCTTTTCATGCAGGACGAAGCGGGCGAATGTACGTGGCTGGTGTCGAGGGTTTAAATATCTTTCATCCAGACAGTATCGCTTACAACAAGATAGTCCCAGATGTTATTATCTCCGAATTGCAAATATTTGTCAATAAAGTAGACATTCTTCAGCCCAAACTAACCGAAAAACATGGACTACGTAATAATTTACTGAAAATTGATAATAAATATTACTTATCCAAAAATATTGAATACCTCAACGAAATTGTCTTGGATTATTCCGACAAAGTATTCTCGTTTGAATTTGCAGGCTTGCATTATTCCAATCCCAAACAGAACCGTTATGCTTATCGCTTGCGCAATTTTGAGAATGAATGGAACGAAGTAGGCGATCGCCGATTTGTATCTTATACCAACCTAAACGCAG
>JAOZTL010000491.1 GCA_029942205.1 Bacteroidales bacterium
AGTAAAACAAGCACACATGGTAAACTAATGGCAGGTGCTAGAAGTTTATGGCGTGCTAATGGTATGAAAGAAGAGCATTTTGGCAAACCAATAATTGCTATTGCCAATTCTTTTACTCAATTTGTTCCGGGGCATACTCATCTACATGAAGTTGGACAATATGCAAAAAAAATAATAGAAGCACATGGTTTTTATGCTGCAGAATTTAACACAATTGCTATTGATGATGGTATTGCAATGGGACACGATGGAATGTTATACTCTTTACCATCACGCGAAATTATTGCAGATAGTGTTGAGTATGTGTGTAATGCACATAAAGTAGATGCTTTGTTGTGTATCTCGAATTGCGATAAAATTACGCCAGGCATGCTGATGGGAGCTATGCGATTGAATATTCCTACGGTTTTCTTTTCGGGAGGACCGATGGAAGCAGGCGAATTTGAAGGAAATAAAATTGATTTGGTGGATGCGATGGTGATGGCTGTCGATCCGAATATTAGCGACAAGCAAGTGTATGAAATAGAGCGCAATGCGTGTCCTACTTGTGGCTCGTGTTCGGGCATGTTTACTGCTAATTCGATGAATTCACTCACCGAAGCACTAGGGCTTGCTTTGCCAGGAAATGGAACGATTGTGGCCACACATTCGAGCCGAAAAGAATTGTTGGACGAAGCCACGCAGACGCTTATTCGTATTACCGAGGATTATTATTTTAATGGAAATGATAAGGTGTTGCCCCGTAATATTGCCACACGAGAAAGTTTTTTGAATGCCATGTCGCTGGATATTGCGATGGGAGGGAGTACCAATACAGTTCTGCATTTGCTTGCTATTGCAAACGAGGCGGAGGTTGATTTCTCGATGAAAGATATTGACGAATTATCACGTAAAATACCCAGTATTTGTAAGGTAGCTCCTAGTTCGCATTACCACATGGAGGATGTGAATAGGGCAGGAGGAATTATGTCTATTATGGGTGAATTGAAACGAGTAAATTTACTTGATTTGAATAGTTTTCGTGTCGATTTTGCTAGTTTAGCCGATGCGATAGATTATTATGACATCCGAAGCGAGAATGTTACACAGAAAGCACTCGAAAATGCAGCGAGTATAGCTGCTGGCACTGGTCGGAATTTAACTTTTGCTTCTCAAAACACACGTTCGATTGATTTGGATGTCGATAGAGAAAAAGGCTGTATTCGATCGGTAGAAAATGCGTATAGTACGGATGGCGGTTTGGCGGTTTTATTTGGAAACATTGCTCGTAATGGTTGTATTGTGAAAACTGCTGGCGTGGACGAAGAAATGCTCGTTTTTGAAGGAAAAGCCAAAGTGTATGAATCGCAAGAAGACGCAATGCAAGCAATTCTTGACAATAAAGTAGTCGCAGGCGACGTGGTGGTGATTCGCTACGAAGGACCTAAAGGAGGGCCTGGTATGCAAGAAATGCTTTATCCAACGGCGTACTTAAAGTCGGCAAAATTGGATAAAAAATGTGCTTTAATTACCGATGGACGATTTTCTGGTGGTACGTCTGGTTTGTCTATTGGACATGTTTCGCCCGAAGCTGCTGCAAAAGGCGAAATCGCATTGATACAGAATGGCGATAGCATACGAATCGATATTCCAAACAGAAGCATGAATTTGCTGGTAAGTGAAGCAGAATTGGCGATACGTGATAAAAACGAACAAAAAGCATCGTTGGCTTATCGTCCCAAAGAAAGAGAAAGAAACGTATCGGTTGCTTTAAAGGCGTATGCGGCACTCGTTTCGTCGGCAGATAAAGGGGCGGTGAGAATTTTAGATTAAAAAAAACAGAACTTAAAATAAAGAAAAGTGAAAAACGATACAAAAATTACAGGATCTGAAGCTGTAATGAAAACTTTATTGGATGAACAAGTGGATACTATTTTTGGCTATCCAGGTGGTGCAATTATGCCTATTTACGATGCTTTGTATGGTTATTTAGATAAATTAACACATTATTTGCCACGCCACGAGCAGGGAGCGATTCATGCAGCCGAGGCTTATGCAAAGGTAAGTGGACGCACGGGAGTGGTATTTGCCACGTCGGGACCAGGTGCAACGAACTTGGTAACAGGGCTTTCCAATGCAATGATCGATTCTACACCTTTGGTTTGCATTACGGGGCAAGTGGTGTCTACTTTATTGGGCTACGATGCTTTTCAGGAAACAGACGTGGTGGGTATTTCGATGCCTGTAACCAAATGGAATTTTCAAGTTACACGCGTCGAAGAAATTCCCGAAGTGCTATCAAAGGCGTTCTACATTGCTCGTACTGGTCGCCCTGGTCCTGTATTGATTGACATTACGAAAGATGCACAAGTGGGCAAAGCCGAATATCGATACGAAAAAATAACGAAAGTGCCTGCTTATTATCCTTATCCGAAAATTAATCGTTTTTATGTAAATAAAGCAGCAAACTTGATTAATCATGCTAAAAAACCGTTGATTTTTGCAGGGCAAGGCGTGAAATTATCAAAAGCCGAAGATTTATTAATTCATTTATCCGAAAAAACGGGAATCCCTGTTGCTGCAACGCTTTGGGGGCTAACTACATTTCCTTCGGCACATCCGAATTATGTAGGAATGTTAGGTATGCATGGTAATTATGCACCCAATAAATTAATAAACGAAGCCGATTTGATTATTGCTATTGGAATGCGTTTTGATGATCGAATTACTGGCAAAACCAGTGAATTTGCTACGAATGCGAAAATTATTCACATTGAAATTGATCAGGCAGAAATCGACAAAATTATTTCGGCAGATGTTGCCGTTCTTGGTGATGCCAAACAAGTGCTCGAACAGTTGAATGTATTGGTTTCTAAGAATAATCATGATGCATGGATACAGCGTTTTACCGACTTAAATAAGATCGAATTTGATAAAGTAATAAGCGAAGATATTCACCCAAAAATAGAACGGATGCGCATGGCAGAAGTGGTGCATTTGGTTTCGGAAAAAACACAGGGAGAAGCCATCGTTGTTGCCGATGTTGG
>JAOZTL010000492.1:0-527 GCA_029942205.1 Bacteroidales bacterium
CAAACAAAAAATAATTCATTTTCTAAATCACAATTATAACAGCAATTCAGTATAAATAGATAATTTTAAAATCTGTATTTCATTGAATAATATGAATTTACAAAATTGTGTAAATAACATCAAATAGGTCGAGACCTTAAATAAAAAAATCATGAGTATTACAAAAGACATAACCATTGAGGAGTTGGTAGAAACCATCCCTGCATCTGTAAAATATTTAATGAACGAAGGCATCAAGTGTATTGCTTGTGGAGAGCCTATTTGGGGAACTCTCGATGAGGCTGCCAAAGAAAAAGGCTTTAACGATGGCGACATCGTGCGTTTTGTGGGCGAACTGAACGAGCTTGCCAATGCACCTAGCGATGCGCCTGAAAATGTACAACGCATTAACGTAGACAAATTAAAAACAAACGATTAATTCATCAGAAAACGACAATCAATGAAAGCTTATGTATTTCCTGGACAAGGAGCACAATTCGTAGGAATGGGAAAAGATTTGTACGAAAATTCGGCAATTGCCAAAGAAT
>JAOZTL010000492.1:537-3022 GCA_029942205.1 Bacteroidales bacterium
TTGATAAAGCCAATGATTTATTGGAATTTCGTATCACCGACATCATGTTTGATGGTACGGATGAGGAATTAAAACAAACAAAAGTAACACAGCCTGCTATTTTCTTGCATTCTGTTATTTTAGCCAAAACATTAGGTGATGATTTTATGCCAGAAATGGTAGCTGGGCATTCATTGGGCGAATTTTCGGCTTTGGTTGCTGCTGGCGCATTGTCGTTTGACGATGGTTTGCTTTTGGTATCGCAACGAGCGCAAGCCATGCAAAAAGCTTGTGAACTAGAACCATCCACCATGGCTGCTATTCTTGGAATGGATGATGCCGAGGTCGAGCGCATTTGTAACACGATCGATGAAATTGTGATTCCTGCAAATTATAATAGTCCTGGGCAAGTCGTTATTTCTGGTTCGGTGGCTGGTATCGACAAAGCGATAGAGGCTCTGAATGCGGCAGGTGCAAGGCGTGCGATCAAATTGAATGTCGGCGGGGCATTTCATTCGCCACTCATGCAGCCTGCCAAAATAGATTTGTCTAAGGCCATCAATCAAACGTCTTTTGAGAAGCCTGCATGCCCGATTTATCAAAATGTGGATGCAATGCCTACAAACGAGCCCGAACGAATCAAGCAAAACTTGATCGATCAATTAACTGCGCCTGTGCGCTGGACAGAAACGGCTAAAAATATGATTGCCGATGGTGCTTCTTCGTTTACCGAAGTTGGTCCTGGAAAAGTTTTACAAGGTTTGATTAAAAAAACAAACAGAAAAATGCCTACACAAAGCGCATAAGATTTTCCATAAGTTTAATTAGTAGATCCATACTGTTTAATAAAATACAGACTTCGTCTGTTTTTATATTTATTTTCAAACTTTTTTTTGACAAATTATCAATGTAAATCGGTAAAATAGAAATATGCCAATGAGCAAAAATAATAAAACATACGAAGTCTGAAATAACATTAAACGAAGGCAAAAACCTTAAATACCAAACTCAAATGATAAAAATAATAGGCTTTGATGCCGATGACACATTATGGATAAATGAACCATATTATCGAGATATGGAGCATAAAATAGGCATAATGCTTAGCGAATATTTACCACTCGAAAAAGTATCCGAGAAGCTATTTGAAATAGAGATGAAAAATCTCAAATTGTTCGGTTATGGAGCTAAAGGCTTTACTCTCTCCATACTAGAAGCGGCTGTCGAAATTTCAGGCGGACAACTTACTGGCGCACAAACAACCGAAATATTAACTCTTGGAAAAAATTTGCTAACTACTCCTATCGAAATATTACCAGGCGTAGAGAATGTGTTGCAACAAATTAAGGATAAGTACATGCTAGTTGTTATTACAAAAGGCGATTTGGTGGATCAACAAAATAAGCTCGAACGCTCTGGATTGGATCATTATTTCGATCACATCGAGATTGTTAGCGATAAGCAGCCAGTGCATTACAGCCGTTTGATCGATCAATTACAAATAAAACCCGAAGAGTTTCTGATGATTGGCAATTCATTGAAATCAGACGTATTACCTGTGCTAGAAGTGGGTGCAAACGCTATTCATGTCCCTTATCATACGACTTGGCAGCACGAAATGCAAGTTGAAAATCACGACTTTGAATACCTTACACTACAAGCGATCGATGAGTTATTACCTGTTTTAGAAAAAAAATAATTTTATTGTTTAAACGATAAAATAAAGAGGTCTTTTTTGCGTTATATAAATTAATCGAATATTCGATGAATTTAGTCGAAAAATAGATTTTTAAATTTTCAAATAAAAAAACATCACCCGATATGAATGATAATACTCTGAGACAAAATGAATTAATTGGAAGTTGGGAGATTCCTCGCAACGCAAGATTCTTTTTCGCATGGACACAAATGCCGTTAAAGTATATTTGGTTATTAAGCTTATCGCTAATATTGTTACTTTCAATCAGTAGTGTGTCCAATACATGGATTAATAATTTGTTGCATTCTTTTTTTGAAAACAGGCTGGCGCTCTGGTTTATAGCTAATTATAAGTTTTTCATAGCAATCAATGGTTTTGCGTTTTTCTCGATGGCAAGCATCGTTTTGTATCGGTTTCTGAAGTTTTATAATTATAAAGAATTTACAGTAGCAAAATTAGTGCATGTGAATGTGAACTTTAGAGAGAAAAAGAAAAAATTCGTTCATTTCTATAATTTCGTTGCATCGGACGGCATTACGTATCGCAAAACCAAATCGGCTAATCGCTATTTTGGCGAATTACGAGAGGTTGGTGATGAAATTTATATGGTGATGTCTGAAATGTACGAAAAATTCATTTACCCAAAGAACAATCCAAATGAAGCCATTTTCTTAAAGCATAACTCTCGCTTAGAGCGTTTTTTGACTAAATACGTACCTTAATCCAAACCGAACAGATGATTTTTTATTGAGATATACTAAAATGCTGCAATAATTATGAAAACAAAATGTTTCTTTTTCGCTTTAT
>JAOZTL010000493.1 GCA_029942205.1 Bacteroidales bacterium
TGAGTATTCCTGTTGTGTTGGGCCGCTTACCTGTAACAGAGAAATATATTTATATGTATTTTTCGCATAGTATGAATGATTCTGCTTGGGCTGCCCAAAATCATCCTTTAGTAGGAGTAATGGATAAAGAGAAAAATAAATTTACAGATGTTCCTGAAATAAAATATCCCAGTGGTATTGCTAAGTTCAATCGAGATTTTAAAATGCTAAGAATAGCCGTAGGGCAAAACGAAAACATGATCGTTGGCTTTGAGCATAGCTCGCTCTTGTATGATTACGACCCAGATACGAAAGAACTAAAACAACACTATTGGAGATCCAAGCTTGTCGATAGCTTAGATGTATATAGCAATATTGATGATGAAAAATTACAAGAAAACCTACCTCAGTATGGGCAGGTTGTTTATGATAAAAAGACAAACAGGTATTATCGCTTTATTTGTTCGTTTGTGAGCTTAAATGCTGATGCACAAACTTTATTGATGGTTGCCGATTCTGATATGAATTATATTGCAGAAGGTATTTATCCCAAAGAATTATCTCATGCATTGTTTATTAATGATGGTTATCTCATTAGTTGGAATAAGGAGAAAACTTTCGCTAACCCGGGGAAGGTGATTTTCTCGAAATATAGAATAAAACATGCTTATGGCTCTATGGATAGTTTACGGAATGTGTTTTATGATAAAGCTCCATCATTGGCTGATTGTGAAAATACGACCAATATAAAGGTTTCTGACAAAAATATTACTGATTATTTATCAAATTACATTCCTGATACGGATAGTAGCTATGCTGTGATTATAGCCGAACCATACAAAATATGCCCTGCTTGTGTTCATACGGTATATTATCAGTTTGCAATGAATGGTGCAGCATTGATTGAACGTCCAGTTTATTTTATTCTACCAGCTAAAAATACTTTTCTTTTAAAACAAGAATTGGAACAGAATAATTTATTGCAGTATCCCGAACACATTCTGATTGATTCGTTGGAAGAGTATACATACTACGATCGGTTTGAGAATAAAGCAGTACGCATGCTTATCATACGAAATAGGCAAGTGGTGGCAGATACAATTTACTCTCCACAAGAAATGGATAACAGCTTCATGACTAATTTATACGATTTTGTATTGGAAGACAAACGCTTTGAAAAAGAATAAAGGAGCGAAGTCCCTATTTTGCATCATGTTGCAGAAGAAAGTCTACCGCTTCATTGTCTGATTGTATAATGTGCTCATCAAACCACTCTTCGAGATACTCGATAATAGGAAAACAAATATCCGTATTACCAGCTTGGTATTCACGCTGAAAATAAAGAATACGCTGAATAAATGCATTATGCGCTTCTTGGTGTTCTTGGAGTTTAGGATAATTGTATTGCTTTAAATAAATTTCTTCCTCCAAAAAATAATTCTCCACATGAAAAGATAGCTTGTAGAATAAACTCGTAATTTCCTCTACACAGCTTTTCTTTTCTTGCATCATCGAAAAATGCTCATACAAATCAATAAACTTTAGGTGATGTTTATCAATACTTTGAATGCCTGTTTTTTTTATCTTATTTTTCCAATGTGCTATTTTTTCTTTTATAATGGCGTTCATCTTCGTTTTTCTTAGGTTATTATGGGAAATTATGGCTTTCTAAATTGGGATTTTTTGTGATAAACAATAAACCTTATTTATGGAGGTAAAGATCCGACCATTCGCACAACGATACAATGACATTCATCATAAAATGCAGACTTTGTCTGTTTTATTATTTCGGATTATCTGTATAATTATGTTTTAGCTAGAATAGCGGATAAAACCAATTGTATATTTGTAATTATGTATCGTATTGAATCGTCGGAATTTAGTATATCTTTGCATCTGAAAAAAAAACAGAAAAACAAAATAGTATGGGAGTATTTTTATTTGACGAAATCATATTCGGTCCAGTAACAAGCCGTCGCTTGGGTGTATCCCTAGGCATTAACTTGCTGCCTACCGACTCTAAACTATGTAACTTTAATTGCATTTATTGCGAATGCGGCTGGACAAAAACGGGCGAAGGAGTCAAAAAACGATTTCATAGTCGTGAAACAGTGAGCTCTACTCTGGAGGCGAAATTACTAGAGATGAAAAAAAATAACGAGCCGCTAGACGTGATTACTTATGCAGGCAACGGCGAACCAACTCTACACCCGCAATTTGCCGCAATTATCGACGATTCCATTATTTTGCGCAACAAGCTATTCCCCGACGTGAAAATAGCCGTACTATCCAATGCTACCATGCTACACAACAAGAACGTAGTGCAAGCCTTACAGCGTATCGATCAAAATATATTGAAAATAGATTCTGCCTTCGATCAGACAATCCGATTGCTTAATGGACCACAACGAAAAGTAAACGTCGCTACCTTGGAAGAGCAGTTTGCGCAGTTCGATCACCAATTCATTCTACAAACCATGTTCTTGCGAGGAACGTATAACGACCAGCCTGTAAACAATGCTACCGAACACGAAATAGCCGCTTGGCTAATGCTTGTGGAACGACTGAAACCAAGAGAGGTAATGATTTACACCATAGCAAGGGATACGCCCACGCCTACACTCGGAAAAGTGAGCAGTGATGAACTGCACGCCATTGCCGAGAGAGTCAATCAATTAGGGATAGCTACACAAGTTTCTGTATAAGCAAGGTTTTCGAGTATATATACCGATTTTGTCTGTTTTATTATTATTTTAAAACATTTATTCGTATTTTTACGTACACTAAATTAGGATTGCTTCTTTTGCTTTCTTTTAATTACAGACATCGTCTGTTTTATTCTTTTTGCTCATCCGTATAGCTATGTTTTAATGATTTATTACACTGCTTGATATAATTGTACGTATTTAGGCATAACTTACTGATTTTTATTAATAAATTGTTAAGTACATGACAAAAAATTAAATATATTAAATTTGTTTTTTATTTCCCTGTTTAGAAAGTAGTTAGCAATGTATGACAAGCCATATTTAAAGATTG
>JAOZTL010000494.1 GCA_029942205.1 Bacteroidales bacterium
AAAGCCATTTACCGCAGCAGCTTTAGCTTTACTTTATGAATCGGACAAACTAAATATCGATACCAACATCCAAGTCTATGTACCCTCGTTCCCGAAAAAGAAATACACCATTACTGTTCGGCAATTGGCGGGACACTTGGCTGGCATCAGGCATTATAAAGGACAAGAGTTTCGGATTAATAAACATTATAAATCGGTAGGTAATGGTTTGAAGATATTTCAACGCTCCCCCCTATCCTACCGACCAAATACCAAATTTCATTATTCAAGTTATGGATGGAACTTAATTAGTGCGGCTCTCGAAACGGCAAGCAAAGATAATTTTTTACATCTCATGCAGAAAAACGTGTTTGATGCACTACACATGAAACACACTGTTCCTGATCAAGTGGATAGCATCATTCCATACCGAACGGGATACTACATACGAAATGCAAAGCAGAAAATAGTAAATGCATTTTATGTAGACAATAGCTACAAGTGGGCTGGCGGAGGATTTCTGTCTACTTCCGAGGATGTGGCTCGGTTTGCTCAAGCGCATCTCCAAACGGGTTTCTTACAACAATCGACACTAGACTTATTATTTACTTCACAAAAAACTACCGCTGGCAAAAAAACAGGCTACGGACTGGGCTGGTATGACAAAACGGATGCCAAGGGGCGACACTGGACAGGGCATGCTGGCGGTTCGGTTGGCGGAACGAGTATGCTTATCGTATATCCAGAACAGGAATTAATCGTAGTAATTCTTACCAATGTTTCGGATATAAAATTAGGAAAACTTTATTTTGGTATTGCTAACCGTTTTTTATCCTCCCTTTAAATTATAAAAAGAGCTGTCTTTTACAAGACAGCTCCTACAAAATGAAAATCAAAGCAAAATTATTATTCTTGCGAATTTGTATTTTCAGTATCTTCGGTTTTAGCAAAAAGCACTTCCTCTTCTGGGTGATTAAAAGGTCTTTTGCCTAAGATGCGTTCTACGTCTTCGGTAAAGATCACCTCTTTTTCGAGAAGCAACTCTGCCAATTCTTTCAATTTATCTTTATTGTCGATAATAATTTGCTTCGCTTTCGTGTAGCTATTTTCGATAATTAGATTTACCTCATCATCTATCAATTCGGCAGTTTTCTCGCTGAATGGTTTCTGAAACTGGTATTCCGAATTTCCTGACGAATCAAAAAAGCTACGATTACCTATTTTCTTACTCATTCCATAATAAGCAGTCATGGCATACGCCTGTTTGGCTACTTTTTCGAGATCGTTAAGTGCACCTGTCGATATTTTCTGAAAGAATATTTCTTCGGCAGCACGTCCTCCCATGGTTGCACATAACTCATCGAAGATTTGTTCTTCGGTCGTTATTTGTCGCTCTTTGGGTAAGTACCAAGCTGCGCCAAGTGCTTGTCCGCGAGGCACGATGGTTACTTTGATAAGCGGGTGTGCATGTTCTAGCATCCAACTGACGGTAGCATGCCCTGCTTCGTGATAAGCGATTGTTCTCTTTTCTTGCTTAGTAATAATTTTATTTTTCTTTTCGAGCCCACCAATAATTCGGTCTACGGCATCCAGAAAATCTTGTCGTCCTACTTCTTTATTGTTTTTACGAGCAGCAATAAGAGCGGCTTCGTTACAGATATTAGCAATATCGGCACCCGAAAAGCCAGGTGTTTGTTTTGCCAAGAAGCTAAGGTCTAAATTCTTCTTCACTTTGAGTGGAAGAAGATGTACATTAAAGATGGCTTCACGCTCAATTAAGTCAGGAAGTTCCACATGTACTTGTCTGTCAAAACGTCCTGCTCGCAATAAAGCTGAGTCCAAAATATCGGCACGGTTTGTTGCTGCCAAAATGATTACTCCCGTGTTGGTATCAAAACCATCCATCTCGGTAAGTAATTGATTTAAAGTATTTTCTCGTTCATCGTTTCCTCCAAAATTTGCATTTCGACCACGAGCACGTCCAATTGCGTCTATTTCATCAATAAAAACAATACAAGGAGCTTTTTGTTTGGCTTGCGAAAACAAATCACGAACACGAGACGCTCCAACCCCTACAAACATTTCGACAAAGTCTGATCCCGATAACGAAAAGAAAGGCACTTCGGCTTCGCCAGCAACCGCCTTTGCTAAGAGTGTTTTTCCTGTACCTGGAGGTCCTACTAATAAAGCACCTTTCGGTATTTTACCTCCTAAATCGGTATATTTTGTTGGGTTTTTCAGAAACTCTACAATTTCGGATATTTCTACTTTTGCCTCTTCCAGTCCTGCAACATCGTCAAAATTGGTTTTGATATTATTTTCTTCTTTATCAAATAGTTTAGCTCGTGATTTTCCAATACTGAAAATGTTTCCACCGCTGCTTCCACCGCCTGGTCCCATTTTCCGAAAGATAAATATCCATACCGCAACCAAAATCAAGATTGGGAATATCCAGCCAAGTGCCTCACCCAAAATATCTTTGCGTGTTTCATAGCTCACGGCTACATAATATTCATCGTTGAAGTCTTTTTGTGCTTCTTCCAGTTTGCGCTCAAAATTTTCAATAGATCCGATTTTGAAAGTGAAATGTGGTCCATTTTGTCCTGTCATTCCTGTTTTTATATCATCAAAATCGCCAATAAATTCATCCTGAATATATACTTCTACTAAGTCTTTGTTGATAACGATTAATTTATCTACCTTTTTGGTACTCAGCATTTCTTTCTCGAAGCGATGCCACGAAATGCTTTCGTTTTCGCCATCAAAATCAATAAATTGTAATGCGATAAAACCCAAAAAAATAAGACCGTATATCCAATAAATATTGAATTTCGGCTTTTGAGGGCTGTTGTTTTGTGAATTATTATTATCCATGGATGTTCTTTGTTTATTTGTGCTATTTGATCTTTGGTACTCTTTGTCTGATGACCAAATTTAAAATCAATTCTTGTACCAAGAACAAAATAGTGTCATTCTGTCATAAGGTCTTCGACCTTTTTTGATGTTGCTTACGCTCTTGTGAAAAAAACTATCATCATC
>JAOZTL010000495.1 GCA_029942205.1 Bacteroidales bacterium
TGTTTATTTTGCGTATATTCTTGCTGTTCTTGTTGTTGGGACTCATCTTCGGCATCAAACATGGCCTTTATTCGATAATAATTTGTCGAGCTTATTTGTAAATTAGAAGCCACACGCCAAAGCCAATCCATTTCTTGTGTTGTGTAATGTTTATCAGATGCAGCATACTTAAATAATTGATATAGAAGCTGTAAGCGTGTTCTATGATCAAAATTATTCATCGTCTTGCAAATAGCTTCTACATCAATCTGTTTCTTTTTATATTCAGCTACAAAATGTTTCCAGTATAAACTAAAACGATTGGTATGCACACTTTTTTTTATAAAATCTCGGATCATGTCGTGCTCTTCTGGCTCAAAATCCCGCTGATTGTGTAATGCAAAAGCAGCAACTAAAGACAAAAATGCTCGATTAAATGTTGATTTTTCATCCGCTTCCGCACCTAAATCGAAAAGAATTTCGAGAGGAAAAGACGTAAAAAAAAAGAAAATAATTAAACTTGAAATGAATACGAATAACATCGCACCTACTCCAAAATTTTGCCATAATAAAGCTAGAATAACTATAACAGCTGGTACTAAAGGTGCAACTACTTTTATATTTATCTTATTGAATTTCAATTATTTTAACTTTAAACATTTTAAAATTTAATCAATCCTTTACGAGTAAAACTATTCATTTTGCTTAATAAATAACATCAACAAAGGTATAAATTTGTAACAAACAAAAAAGGCAGAATCTTACGAAACTGCCTTTTTAGGTCTTCGACCTTTTGGATATTGCTTATGCCTTTACTTAAAACCATTATAGTCAAATACTTATTGAAAAATAAATCAAAGATCTTATTCTACAACAAGCTTTAAAATGGTATATTTATCATTTTGCATTACATGTAGGTAAAAAATCTGTTTTTTGGCTTTTGTTGATGTAAGTGTTGTGCTATATTTACCTGAGAATTTTTTATATACATCCTCGCTTATTTCTTTTCCCTTTACATTAAAAATTTGAACAACTGTCTTGGTTTTATTCGCCAATTCAAAACTCAGTTTAATATCGTTCGTTTTGTCATCACGGTTAATCATCACTTTCTCTAATTTCAATTCACCATCTTTTGTAGGAGCAGTTAATTTTAACATTTTCAACTCTTTAGCTGTTGGGTTATCAAGCATTACTTTAAGGTGCATTTTTTTTTGTACTTTTTTATCACCATCCATTTTATGTTCAAAATGTTCGGCATCGTCGCCATTAATAATGATTATTTTTTTAGATTTTTCGTTATTCACTTTAATTTCACGCTTTACGATATTTCCATTTTCGTCTTCCTCTTCTATAATTATTCTACGAATTTTACGCTTTGAGTCGCCTTTATTTTCAATTATAATAACATTATCATCATTTCCATGCATCACTTTGTGTTTACGAACTATTTTATGTTCTGTGGAATCTCCATCAATCCAAACAAAATGTTTACCATCACCAATAATCTCTATTTCAATCTCTTCGCCATCATCTGTTCTTTTGATACGTTTCATTACTTTATGCCCGCTATGATTGCCATCACTGATGAAAAAAGCATTATGTTCTCCATTCAAATGTAAACTATCGCCTCCATCTGTATGAAAAACCATTACTTTCATTTGCTTATTCAACGAATCCATCTGTATTTCAACACGTTTCATTACTTTTTTATGTAACGAATCCATTTTCATGTGCATCACATCCACATCACCATTTTCACTCATAAACACCATTTTGTGTGCTCCACCAAAATCAAAATCACTTATTTCTACATTTTCAAGTTCATCTTCGTTAAGCCACTCTATATCTTTGAGTTCACTCATGTTCTGCACTTCAAAAGTGGTATCGACCACTTCTTTTACGCCATTCACGATTCTAACTGTTTTAATACGTATTTTCTTCGTTTTTTTGTCCGTATTTTCCTGTGCACTAACCGTTTGTATCGTGCCTAAAAACAGCAAAATTGCTGCTAATATTCCTGCATTTCTTACTAATTGTTTCATTTCTTTATTATTTGTTAGTTATTAAAATTTAATCACTCCGCTGTAGAAGCTGCTGTATTTTCTTTAAAATTATGACACAAAATTACGAAGCATTTTGCGTAAAAACCGTTAAAACTTCGTTAAAAAACAGTTAAAGAAAAGTTAAAGTTCTAATTTCAGACTTCGTCTATTTTCTATTTATTATTGAACAGTTTTTAATAAATTGATGATGATAATCAACAAGTTAAGCATAAATTAGTACAGTCTATTATGAAATATGATAATTCGTTAAAATATAGCGATGTCGATAGTTCAAGATAATAAAGCAGATGAAGTCTGAATTTGTATTTTTTTATTTCTTAACTTTGTAGCAGAAAAAAAAGAAACTATTTTTTTATGAACAAGAAACTTTTCATATTTGTTTTTATTTCAATGAGTATTTCGCTGATAGGTATTATTATGGTACAACTCTATTGGATAAACAATGCCATCGAAATCGAAGAACAAAAATTTGATACCAATGTAAATAATGCACTAAATAATGCTGTAGAAAAGATACAGAAAAAGAGCGATTTCTTTTTTGTTCGCAATCGCCTTCGCAAAACAGAAACGGACTCGATAATTATCATCAAAAAGCATCAAGATTCTATTCATCAGCTAATTACAATCAATATAAATGATGAAGCAATGCAATCGGTCATTTTTTTGAGCGAGAATATTACAGAAGATTCCTCTTTATTATGGAAAGAAAAAGAGAAAAATATATTCATAAAAAAGACTAATTTACCAAATAGCCACACACAGATAAATAAAAATATTCCATTCGCTTATAATAATGATACGCAAGCTCGAATTATTCAAAAAAAAATAACTCATTTGAATAATGTTATCAATGAAATGGTGGTAGAATACAGCTTTACAGAAAAACCTCTCGAAAAACGAATTAGCAAACACCTTATTAAAGAAACAATAGAAAAAGAACTCTATAATAAAAGTATTATTCTTGATTTT
>JAOZTL010000496.1 GCA_029942205.1 Bacteroidales bacterium
TACGTCATACGCATAAAAGCAATTGGCACAGTACGGTCGATTATCTACCGAAGTGGCAAGCGTAAGCACATGGTGATTGGTAAAAAAACTCGTTATTTTTTTATCTAAAGATTGGTTCATGGTTTATATTCGTTAAAAGGTCTTCGATCGTGTTTTGATCGAAGACCTCGCGTGAGCAACATCAAAAAAGGTCGAAGACCTTATGATTCTTGATAAATAATAAAATCACGTTGCGATTTAAGTAAATTAATCGAATACAAAACTAAGTTTTTTGATTCGTTCAACATACCAAGATACAGCATACTGTTTTTTGTACCCACCTCGTTATTTTTGATACGTTTGATTTGATTTTTACGTAGTTTTGCAAAAAGAGCCAACAATGCATCTTTCTTATCAATGGCATCTGCCACTTCCTCGAAGCGTTCTTTTTTGATAATTCGTAAAATCAAACTAAGCATGTCAGCAATTTCATCCGAAATCATGCGTAAATCAGCAATTTGCTCTTCCACAAGTGGTTTATGATTGTTTTCGATATGCTCATAAGCTGGTCGGGTTACAAACATGATGGCATGCCCTATTTCACGTAAATAATCAACTACTTGTACGTAATAATGTGCCGTTTCGATAGAGTCTTCGTTGAGTTTCATGATTGTTTGATCGATATGATCTTTCATGTGTTTCGCTTTTTTATTAAAGCTCATCACTTCCTTATGTGTTTTTTTGAGTAATTTCCTGTCTTCCTTCGCTAATCCTTCTATTGTTTGTTTATAAATTATTTTTATTGTAGCAAATGTTTTCGTTACTTTTTCTACACTTTTCTCAAATACGTTTTCATCCTTAATTTCCTCATCATCAATAATATCTTCTTGTTTTTCCTGCTCATTTTTTTTGTAATACACCTTAGAGCGAACAATGACAAATACGGCAATAGCCAATACGACGAACACCATTGAGATTCCAAACTTGAAAATCAAACTAGCGATCAAGAAAGAAACTGTAAAAGCAACGAATGCGGTGAAAAACCAGCCTCCGATAACAGTGATAACTCCCGTGATTCGGTACACAGCACTTTCACGTCCCCAAGCGCCATCGGCGAGCGAAGTTCCCATAGCCACCATAAAGGTTACGTAAGTGGTCGATAATGGTAATTTTAGCGATGTCGCAAAAGCAATCAATACACTGGCTACCACCAAATTGACCGATGCTCGTATCAAATCGAAAGCAGAAGCCTCTTCGTCTGTTTTTGTTTTTTTGACATTCTCAAAACGACTACTCAGAAACGTATTGACTTGATTTGGGAGTATTTCTGTCATTTTAGTAGAGAAATTAATTGCACTACGCACCATAGCTCTAGCAAATAATGACGATCCGAAACGCTCATCACCAGAATCTTGGCGGCTAAGATTTACCGAAGTTTCGGTTACCGTTTTGGCTTTTTTCGATAGCCACAAGGTTAGTACCATCACCATGCCTGCGATTAATAAATAAGTGGTTTGTGTTTTCACTTTGCCACTAAGTCCGCCCATCGAGAACGATTCTGGATTACTTGTGCCTGATTCGACAAACGATTTGTAGGACTCCAAACCTGCCAGTGGTACACCAATAAAGTTTACCAAATCGTTACCAGCAAACGCCATGGCTAATGCAAATGTACCAACCAATACGGTGAATTTTAAAATATTAAACTTAAAAAACCAGTGTAATAATTGTAATAAAATTGTCCAGCCAATAAAAGCATAAAAAATAATGGAGAGTGCATTTTCTTTTATCAATGTTTTTATATCATCATTCATAAATGATGCGCCTTTTGCTCCTTTTATTAATATAAAATAAGTAATGGCAGTAATGGCGACACCACCCCAAATAGCTCCAAAGTATTTGTAGGATTTTTCGTATTGAAATGAAAAGAACAAACGAGCGATATACTGTACCATCGCACCTACCGAGAATGCAACAATTACGGATAGCAATATTCCGAAAATAATCAAAATTGCTTTGTTTGTGTTGATGTAAGAGCCCAAATTGTTGTAAGCTTCGCCCGTAGCACTCATTTTGAGTAACGACACGGCCACGGCTGCTCCCAATAACTCAAAAACGATAGAAACCGTCGTAGACGTAGGCAAGCCTAAGGTATTGAACGTGTCTAGCAGAATGATGTCGGTCAGCATTACTGCCAAAAACAGAATCATTATTTCACTAAACATAAACTTATCGGGGTGGAAAATACTTTTCCGTGCCACTTCCATCATTCCATCCGAGAAAGTTACACCAAATAATATTCCAACACTGGCAATAATCATAATTACCCAGAACGGAGCAGCTTTTGAACCAATAGCCGAAACCAAAAAGTTTACAGCATCGTTGCTTACTCCTACTACTAAATCTGATATGGCTAGCAAAAAAAGAACACCTACCAATATCGAATAAATCGTGTATACATCCATTATTTTTGTGTGTGAAGGTTTTGAAAACCTGGATTTTTTGTTATTATTTAATTTTGGGTAAAAATAGATGTCCTTTGCTTAAAACCATGCTTTTTTAGTGTTAATTAATTGTTAAGTTTTGATTTTGGGGAGAAAGTAAAAGAGGAAGTTGCCGTTCTACACTATTCAAGGAAAATACAGAAATTATTCGAAGCTCATAGAATAAAATTTCTTGCTTTTCGCAAGTACTGTTAGTGCAAACAGGGGCTGCATTTTGTGTTTTTTGTTATCGATACAGTTCGGATAAATTCTTTTGTTCAACGAACCGCCGTATACGAGAATCGTACGTACAGCGAAAGTGAGAGGTGTACTTGCAGAATCTCCATCAGCCATCTACTCGATTGTGCTCTTTAATTTTTCTCTTCAATCAACGTTATATACGGTTCTTTTCCAGCAAAAACTATCGGAATTCTGATTATATTTTCGAGTTTTATTTTATTGTCAATCAATTCTTTGTAGTATTTATTTTTATCTATTTGAGATGATGCAATTTTAATCATTTCATTAATTCGTT
>JAOZTL010000497.1 GCA_029942205.1 Bacteroidales bacterium
CCTTCCATAATGTCGTCTACATAATGAAAAGTAAGCCCTTTTATATAAATATCCTTAATTTCGTCGATGTCTTTTTTATTTTCTTGACACAAAATAATCTCTTTGATGTCGGCACGTTTGGCGGCCAATATTTTCTCTTTGATTCCTCCTACAGGCAGTACTTTTCCACGAAGTGTAATTTCGCCTGTCATAGCCAAATTTCGTTTCACTTTGCGTTGCGTAAGTGCCGATGTAATGGCTGTAACCATGGTGATTCCTGCCGAAGGTCCATCTTTAGGAATTGCACCTTCGGGTACGTGAACGTGAAGGTTCCAGTTTTCAAAAATATCATTATTAATGCCCAATTCCTTGCTGTGAGCCTTTATGTACTCCAAGGCCAGCACTGCCGACTCTTTCATTACCGAGCCAAGATTCCCTGTCAGTGTTAATTTACCATTGCCACGGCTCAAGCTGGTTTCGACAAAGAGAATTTGCCCACCAACTGCCGTCCAAGCAAGCCCAGTAACCACTCCAGCATAATCGTTGCCTTGGTATTTTTCGTTAGAAAACGTTGGCGAACCTAATAATTCATGTACATTCTTTTGGTTTAGTTTCGCATCATACTTTTCTTCAAAAGCTATTTTTTTGGCAATGCGGCGTACCACTTGCGCCAGTACTTGGTTTAATTTTCGGACACCCGATTCACGTGTATAAAACATGACAATGTGCTGAATGACCTCTTTGCTGAATTGCAGCTGCGTTTTTTTCACTCCATGTGCTTTCAATTGAGCTGGAATCAAATGTTTTTGAGCAATTTTCACTTTTTCTTCCACAATGTAGCCAGTAACGTTGATTAGCTCCATGCGATCAAGCAGTGCTGGTTTGATGGTATTCAGGCTGTTGGCAGTGGCTACGAACATTATCTTCGATAAGTCGTATTCCATCTCCAGGTAATTATCATAAAACGTACTATTTTGCTCAGGATCTAGCACTTCGAGCAATGCAAACGAAGGATCGCCACGAAAGTCGGCACCCACTTTGTCAATTTCATCCAACACAAAAACAGGATTGGATGATTTCACCTTCTTTAGATTCTGCACAATGCGTCCAGGTAGCGCACCGATGTAGGTTTTACGGTGTCCACGAATTTCTGCTTCATCGTGCAAGCCGCCTAAGGACATTCGCACGTATTTTCGTCCGAGCGATGCCGCTATTGACTTACCCAACGAAGTTTTTCCTACGCCAGGAGGGCCGTACAAACATAAAATTGGAGCTTTCAAGTCATTTTTCAATTTCAGTACCGCCAAATGCTCCATGATTCTCTCTTTCACTTTTTCCAATCCATAGTGATCGGTATCAAGAACCTTTTGAGCATGCTTGAGGTCAAAATTATCCTCGGTGTATTCGTTCCACGGCAGCTCCAGCAAGGTTTGCAAGTAGGTTATTTGGTTGGCATATTCGGGCGAAGCAGGATTTAAGAACTTCAATCGATCAATTTCTTTTGTAAACCGTTCAGCCACTTCCTTGTTCCATTGTTTTTTTTCTGACTGCCCAAGCATATTTTCTATTTCGGCATCCAGTGGGTTTTCTCCTAGCTCGTCTTGAATCGTTTTCATTTGCTGATTCAAGAAATACTCCCGTTGTTGCTGGTTTATTTCACCTTTGACTTTAGACTGAATATCTTTTTTTATTTCTAACTCTTGCACTTCGTAGGTCAAATACTCCAGCAAATGGACACTACGCACTTTGATGTCGTCGATAGCGAGTAGTTTTTGTTTTTTCTCGGTAACGATGTCCAGATTTGAGCTGAGGTAATTGCTCAAGAATGGCGCATTTTCGATATTTTTGATTGCAAAAATGGCTTCGGGCTGTATGTCTGAGAGTTGAATCATTCGTGCCGACAATTCTTTGAGTGTCGCAATGATTACCTCAAACTCTTTATCGTTTGTATCGGGATTTTTCTCTTTCAATGAAAAAATAGTTGCCTTAAAGTACGGCTCTGTCTCTATTATTCTATCGATCATGAACCGCCCTGCCCCTTGAATAATTACTGATGTGCTACCATCAGGCATTTCTAGGATCTTAATGATTTTTGCGATCGTCCCGATATTGTATATTTCGTCGGGAGTTGGTTCTTCTACATGTGGGTCGAGCTGCGCAACCGTACCAATCAATCGATTGCCCTCGTAAGCTTCTCGGATGAGCTTGAGTGATTTTTTTCGCCCAACAGCTATCGGAATTACAATGCCAGGAAACAGCACCGTGTTGCGCAATGGCAATACGGGTAGCTCGTCTGGCAGCTCGTCTTCGTCCAGTAAGTCGGTGGTATCGCTGGAAAGAATTGGAATAAAGTTATCGTCACTCTCTATCATATTTTGAAAAATAATGTCTTCGTGTTTTTTCTGTTTTTTCATAATAAGCTCTTTTAGGTCTCCGAAGCACTTTAAATCTTCGATCTTTTTTCTCTAAGGTCTTCGACCTATTTGATATTGCTTTCGCACTACTAAAAACTTATGCACTAGATCTTCATCGGACTTATTTTTGGTCGTGTGCTTTAAATCTTCTTTTTTTATAAATAAGGACAAATACTGAAAAGCGACTAAATGGCATGACAATAAACCAAGAAATAGTTTTTCTCTGCCAAAATTTCCTGCTTTATTTTTTCTTTTACTTGCTTCAAACAAAATACTTCATAAGCCGTATGCTTTGGTCTAAAGTATTTATTATTAGCTATTTCATTCTGTGTTTTCTTTTTTTGCTTATCTTCCGATCTTTTATCTCAAAAAAGCATAACGTTTTTGTTGTCAAATAATTATATCCAACAATAAAATTAAAGTCCGATTACAGTAAGCACTTGCATGTTTAAGAATTAGTCAATAGCTATGCCACAGTTTTTAGGTCTTCAAAGGCAGATGCTCGAAAAGCCTGCGGGTGTATAAAGGTAGTCGTTATTTTTTGGTATGTCTTGTTCTGAAATAGCTTTACACTAAAAAAGTGAAGTTATGATAGAAAAAGT
>JAOZTL010000498.1:0-1371 GCA_029942205.1 Bacteroidales bacterium
TGGTCCTACAAATTGTATAAAAATATCAAAAAACTTATTAAACTCTACAAATTCATCGGGCATTCGTATGCCGAATTTCATATCTTGCAGATGCTCTGTTTTTATGATGTCATCGGCATTTAGTTTTTGTTCTTCGCCATTTTCTGGTTGGAAAACAAAACCACTTTCGCCAAATAAATCAGAGTTTTCTCGCACTTCCGTAGAAACGCTAACTTCCTGTGGTGCAGAAAGTCCCTTTGAAACTTCCGATTTGTTATCGTTTCTAATACTGTCTTTCTTTTCTAGATTTATGTTTTCACTTCCTTCGCCAAAACCCGTTTTGAAACAGTCGTTATAATATTTTCGAGCTTCGCCTTTTCCTGGGAAAACATCAAGCCAATCAAAAATTCTTCCGCCTTTTCCGAAAGGAAGGAAATCGACCATTCGGATATTATCGTAACCATTTTCTTTAATAGCTTTTGACACCAATTGCCCTGAATAATAAAGCAATAAACCTGTAATATAAGCAGGAATTACAAAAACTTCGGGCGTTACTTGCGCCAAAGAACTGTAAAATCCTCTAAATTCATTGTCTTTTAGTCTGTCGAGAATGGCATTTAAGTAAAATGGTGCAGTGTTGGGTTTGTCAATAATGTTCTTAATATTAGCCACTTTCATAGGACAAGCAGGACTTTCATGGTATTTATAAATTGCCTTACGAACGGCTTTTGAGTCTTTTATCACTTCCGATAAAATTCCTGCCGCCATTCGCAATGAGCTTTGTTTCGACATTTTGTAAGCTCTTGCTTTCAAGTCCATTCCCAAAACCAAAATATCTGATGTTGAGCCACCTACATCAATTCCAAGCAGAATATTTCTCTCATCTAAACCAATATTTGTAAGTGCATAATTACAAACCGCTTCGGCTTCGGTGCTTGGCTCGTAACTCACTTTTACACTGTGGTTTTCAATCGGCACTTTAGATAATTCATCGTACATCAGTTGATATTGTCGAATATCAAATTTAGTGAACGAACCTGGGTAAGACCAGCGTAACTCCAAAGGAAAAACACGTGAGGCATACAAATCAGCCACTGCCATTATCCAAACGCTCTTTAAATATGCTTTTTTCTTTTCTTTTCCACGAGTATCGGTCAGCCATTTCATGCTGTGGTGCAAATTACCTGCATTTGTGGTAATTGTACGGCTGTCCATGGCATGAATTATCAAGTTATGTTCAAAAACTGGAACGCCACCTGCTATTTCCTCCTGTTCCATTCCTGCCTGAATGTATTTCGGCTTATGGTCGTGAACCCACGATTTTACTTGTCCGTTAACGGTATCTTCATTTTGAAAAAATAATAATTCATCTCTTGAAGCTGTTTTTTCGTG
>JAOZTL010000498.1:1471-2986 GCA_029942205.1 Bacteroidales bacterium
TTTTTGTAAAAAGGAACAAACTTTATATCTCGTGCATTCGATGGATATTCATTGTATAAATAATATTGATTCCAATCTTTTGACACAAAATTTGGCCAAATAATTAAATTCCGTTGTACGCCCGTCAATAATTTTATACTGTATTCTCTAACTATTGGCGTTTGTTTTTTTCCATCAACAAGCAAAAACAACTCAACAATCAGTTTAAATTCATTCAGTTTTAAACTAGCTCTCAGCTCATGCGAATTTTCAACACTATCGTTTACCAAATCCCCTACTCTATTTTTAAACAGTCGTAAACCGTAATCACTCAACGGAATAGGGAAATACCAGTTCTTTGTCGCATCTTGTGGATCAAGACAAGTCATGTAGTGAACTGCCGAATTTGCAAGCGGCTGCTCTTCGTCCGTTTCGCTCAGACTGTAAATAAAATCATCTTGCATCAGAATCTTCTGCAAATCAATGGTTTTACCACCGCTACTTTCATCAAAACTTAAGATACCATTCTGTAAAAATAAATCTTGCTTAATTTTAAAAAGCTGTGTGAAAGGCATTGCAAATTCTAATTCGGCATCCAGCGCACCTTCATCAACTAGCTCAAAAGCACGCGCTTTTATTTCGTTTCGCCAATTCTGAATGTATTCAAATTGTGGCGTAAGTTTTAGTTTTTCTTTTCCCTGTCGGTTTTCATTAATTTCTTGCTCAAAAGCAGGCAGTTTAGTAACTAAATTATTCACCAAAAGGTATAATTTCTGTAACTGATTGTTATCGAAATTGCCAAATTCCAAAGGATCATCAAAACGTCCGTTTCTAAACCACGGCACATCACCTTTCGCTGTAAAAGCAGAATAATCAATGCCAGTAAACACCAATGAATAAGGCGAAGTCGCTCCAATTAGCAGATTATTATAATAAATGAGTTGAATTTGTGGTTTGTTTTTCTTCTGCTCTTTCAGAATTTTTGGATCGCACCACAAATCAAAATCCTCAAACAGCATTCTGCCAAAGGAATTGGGGATATTGTACAAATCGTCGAGCAAGCCAGGTGTAAATTCAAGCGGCTTGCTTACTACAATTCTGTCGGGGAAAAGTGCCATTAATGCAATTAATCCTTTCCACTCATTTACAATACTTTCGTAGAAGTTAATTAAACCAGAGGTATCAATATTTGCATCTTTTTGGGTATATTTAAAAGCGTAACCAAAAACCTTGGCTCGGGACCAAATATTTGGCAAACCCGAAATCATGCTGCTCAAAATCTCAGCATCAATATTTTCGACCAAATCGCCTGTTATAATTCCTTGAATATAAGGTGTTGCCTGTTCAAAAGTATGCCATACGCCTTGTACCGCTTCTTTTTCGCCAACCGAACTGTTTATTAATAATGCTTTTGCCATTTTTTTTAGTATTTAGTCTTTAGTACGAAGTAAAAAGTCTAAAGTTTTTTTAAAAATTGAAATTGCAGGCTGATTTTTTATGATGATTATGATAAAATTATGATTTTTAATCAGTAAA
>JAOZTL010000499.1 GCA_029942205.1 Bacteroidales bacterium
GGGCACAAGACGGCAAGCAGGTAATTGAATTGTTCACGACTAATCCACAAATAAATATGATATTAATGGATATAAAAATGCCTGAACTCGATGGTTATGAAGCTACTAAACAAATAAAAACGATCAAAAAAAATATGCCTATTATTGCCCAAACCGCATTTGCTATGGCAGAAGAACGCAATAAAATATTGGAGGCTGGCTGCGATGATTACATCGCCAAACCAATAAAAATCAATGATTTAATTCAATTAATGAAAGAATATTTAGATTAGAAATTATTATTTTTTGGACATCTAAAATAATACAAAATACTGAAAACAAAACACTTCCACATTTTTAATTTTCCTTATATATAAGGACTAACTTTCTGCACCTTCCCGAAACATGTTGTATAACTTAATGAATCCATTAAAATAAATTTGCTATGCATACATAATATTGTTTATATTTGGGCATTAATCAAAAAATAAAATAAATATACTAAATAGTTACTAATCAAATATTAACAATATGATTTCAAGTATCATTTTCGCAATTACCCTAGTAGCAGCGATAGTTATGTTTGCATATAATGTAAAAATTATCATGCGTAATGTAAATCTAGGAAAAGAGCTTGACATTTCAGATCAAGGCTCTACTCGCTGGAAAACCATGTTTCTTGTAGCCATTGGACAAGGAAAAATGACTAAACGTCCTCTGGCAGGTATTCTACATATTTTTGTTTATGGCGGTTTCATCATCGTCAATATCGAAATGCTAGAGATTATGATCGATGGAATAGCAGGAACACACCGCATATTCTCATTCATCGGCGATGCCTACCCTATTCTAATTTCGGGTTTTGAGTTTTTTGGTTTAGCAGTAATGCTTGCCTGTATTATCTTTTTATTCAGACGTAACATCGTGAAAGTGAAGCGTTTTCATAACGATGAAATGACACAATGGCCAAGGCTTGATGGAAATATCATCTTAATGACCGAGGTTTTATTAATGTTTGCTCTTTTCACGATGAATGCTGCAGACAGTATCTTACAAACACGTGGTTTGGAGCATTATACAGAAGTTGGAACATTTGCTGTCAGCGCATTTTTGATTCCTCTATACGACGGATTATCGAATGATACATTGATTCTGTTAGAGCGTGGAGGCTGGTGGTTTCACATCGTTGGAGTATTTGCTTTTCTTAACTATATTCCTTATTCTAAGCACTTTCACGTTTTTGCAGCTTTTCCAAATGTATATTATTCCAAACTGCAACCCAAAGCATTTTTGGCTAATATGCCATCCGTAACCAAAGAAGTTCAAATCATGCTTGGCGTGATAGAAGACGAAGGCGAATCGGACGATGTACCAAGTTTTGGAGCAAAAGATATTACCGATTTGAGCTGGAAAAATATTTTAGACTCATACACATGTACCGAATGTGGTAGATGTACAGCAGTTTGTCCAGCCAACCAGACAGGAAAAATGCTTTCGCCACGAAAAATAATGATGGCAACCCGAGACAGAGTCGAAGAAGTAGGCAAAAATATTGCTAAAAATGGAAAAGATTTTGATGACAAAAAGTCATTATTATACGATTATATTACGGCAGAAGAGATTTGGGCATGTACTACTTGTAATGCATGTACAGAGGAATGTCCTGTAAATATAGATCAAGTTTCGATCATCACCAGCCTTCGCCGTTTTATGGTGATGGAAGAATCATCGTCGCCAGCACCAATTAACTCCATGATTACCAATACAGAAAATAATGGAGCACCATGGCAATATTCGGCAGCAGACCGTGCCAATTGGGCAGATGATATTTATGTTCCTGAATAAAAAACGTATATTTAACTAAAATATAGTTTGCTATAAATTTAGTTATTATATAAAAAGGAACATATTAAACAAAATAATGACATTTTATAATACAGAAATATATCATGAGCAAAAATAAAAGAAAGATTCATGTACGCACGATGGCCGAAACAGCAGGTCAGGGAAACGAACCCGAATATTTATTTTGGGTTGGGTCGGCAGGAAGCTACGATGATAGAGCAAAAAAAATCACGAAAGATTTTGTTAAAATATTAGATGCAGGCAAAGTAGATTATGCCATACTTGGCACGGAGGAAAGCGATAGTGGCGATTCTGCAAAAAGAGCAGGCAGCGAATTTATATTCCAAATGCAAGCACTCCAGAATATAGAAACCATGAACAGTTATCATGTAAAAAAGATTATAACTTGCGATCCTCATGATTTCAATATTCTAAAAAATGAATATCCCGAATTTGGAGGCAATTACACGGTACTTCACCATACGCAATTTATCCAGCAACTGATTAGTGAAGGAAAACTCAAAATTGATGACAAAACATTTACTAATCAAACAATTACATATCATGACCCATGTTACTTGGGGCGTGGAAATGGCGAGTATGAAGCACCACGATTTGTTATTAATCAATTAAGTGGGAATTTCACAGAAATGGTTCGTAATAAGGAACGTGCATTGTGTTGTGGTGCAGGAGGCGCACAAATGTTCAAAGAAGCCGAAAAAGGAAATCAAGAAGTGTATGACATGCGAACAGACGATGCTTTGGAAACAAATGCAAAAATCATAGCTACTGCATGTCCATTTTGCATGACAATGATGAGTGATGGATTAAAAATGAAAGAAAAACAAGACGACGTGAAAGTTTTAGATATTGCAGAATTGGTGGCAAGAGCACTTCATTTGAGCTAATCTTCGTTCTTATTTTCGATAATAATTGTCAAAAATAAATTAACTATAACAAGAAAATCTGTGTAATGTAATACTCTACACAGATTTTTTTATTTTATAAAATAAACTATACAACTGAATATAAGGACAATAAAATTATAAAATGGCATGAAGAAGTTAGAATAAAAAAAGAATATTTTTATTCTAAAATCGCAGAATAACTACAAATAAGAGATATTATAAAGAACTTTTTATGATTAACTACAAGCT
>JAOZTL010000500.1 GCA_029942205.1 Bacteroidales bacterium
CTATTTCCAACGCTGTCTTCAATGTTTTTTGAAATTGTTAAATAATCTCTATATTTCGGTGCATCTTGATAAGCTGTAACATATCCGTCAATACTTGCAAACATTACTACGTCTGTTTCATTATTTCCTATGTGCATATCATAAGCATTATGATGTTAAGACGTTCCTGTTAAACCAAGTCCATCTCCAAAGCCACGGGGAACGGTGTATGTTGGCATTTGTCTTGTTATGTTTTTTAGCGGATGCTGAAATGGCTCTAATCTTGCGAAATGAACAAACATGTTAATTTCATTCCTAAAATCATTTCCATTTGGTGCGTTATAGTATATAGGTGTTAGCATATCTTGATATTGACTGTCTTCATTAATTGGATAAGTTTGTGAAAAAGTTGTTAATGAAAAAAGTAGTAATCCTAATGTTGCAATTGTTAATTTACTCATTTTTTTTGATTATAATTAAAACTCTTGGCTTTATGAAAGAACGTTGTTGGTGAAAATATTGCATTTTGGCATGATGTGTAATTTGAAGGTATTAGCTTATTTTAAGAACCTTATATTCTCTAACTGTCTATTTTCAGATCAGGGTTTGTTCATAAAAATAAATTCGCTCAAAAATATTTATATTTGTAGCTGATAATCAAACAAATATAATATATGAACGAGTTCGACACCAAAATTAACTATTAGGTTTTAATTTTATCAAAACGTGAATTTTATTCATGTTTTTTTACGTTTACAAAACTAGCTTAAATTCAGACATAATCAAAGAAAGGTTCTTGTTAATATTCGAGTATGCTTCTTCAATAATTGATGCTTGGTGCAAATCCGAATATTCCTTTTTTAAGCAACTTGCAGATAATAAAGGCTTTACTGTTTTGTAGTCCATACCAAAAATATGCTTTTTATTGTTTGCCCCACGAATGTATTTTTGTATCAAGTTTTTCGGCAGTTTTTTATGTGAGAGTTAAATTTATCGGTAAGAATTCTTATTACTCTATTGCTGTAATTTTTAAATCCCAAATTTCTCAAAAGGTTTATAACTGAGCCTTCGACAAATAAATTTTGAATATATCCTCGCAAAACAACTCTGTCGAAAATTCGTATATTCAAATGAAAGGTGCTTTTCTAGTTGTTCTGTAAATTTATTATTCATCTTTTTTTTACAAAAATACAAATTTTAAATACTAGTTAAATCGACCTTTAGGTCAGTATATTTTTCTTGAATAAAAAAAATCGAATACATCACACCTTATATATAACCGTTTTAAATAGGCACATGTGAGGATGAAATTAATCACGTATTTGTTTTTAGCTAAGTTGTTGATTGTAATAGTTTTGCACCACTACATAAGCAACATTAAATAGGTCGAAAATCGTAGTCGATTAATAAAACTCAATTTAGACTTGGTTTGAATAAGGTTTTTTTTATTGAAGCATATCACTATTTAATATGCTGAAAAACAGCAAATAAAAACGATCCGTCCTATTTATATGTTCTACAATATGAAAAAATATTTAGATATAGTATCTATATTCGCGGCATAAAAAAATAAAAATAATGAGTCATAAAATAGTTTCTATCGGCAACTTTGTTTACACATGGGTGATTATCTTCATTCTATGGTTAGCATTCACCACCACAATCGAACTAAGCGAAGTCCTTGTAGGACTAGCATCCAGCTTTGTCATCAGTATTTTTACCTACAAAATGTTTAGTAGGGTAGGGTATCGTAGCGCATCGCCCATGGTGTTGTTTTATTTATTAAAATATTTGGGAGTTTTTCTGCTTGCATTAATTCGCTCCAATTTAAACGTCGCTCGCATCGTATTGAGTCCCAAACTTCCTATCAATCCAGGCATTGTCGAGTTTGAATCTCGATTGCAATCCGATTTTGCCAAAATGATTCTTGCCAATTCTATCACGCTCACACCAGGAACACTTAGTGTCGATGTTGTCGAAAACCGTTTTTATATACACTGGCTAACGGTAACAACCTCCGATCATGAAGAGGCTTACAACGAAATCGCAAAAGATTTTGAAGACATTTTGATTAAAATATTTAAATAAACCATCGATTAAACATTATTGACACAAAATGAGTTTAATCTAAAAATTACACCAATGAATGCATTTTTCATTATCATATTAGCAATTGTACTTGCAGGCGCATTGCTTGCATTTGTCCGATTTCTGAAAGGACCTACTGTTGCCGACAGGGTGGTTGCACTCGATACGATGTCGATTATCGTAACTTCGGCCTTGGTACTTATCGGATTCCTATTGGAGCGGTATATCTATTTAGACGTATCGCTTGTGTATGCAGTACTTGGTTTTATTGGAGTGATAATCATCGCAAGATATTTAGAAGGAGGAATATAATGAATTTTTTATCGTATATCGGATATTTTAGTAACCATAGGAGCACTTTTCTTGTTCTTAGGAGCGCTTGGCATTTTCCGAATGCCTGATGTATATACTCGTTTGCAAGCTGGTACAAAATCAAGTACCCTTGGTGCAATGAGTTTGATACTCGGAATCGGATTTTTAGAACCCGATTGGCTCGTCAAAACATTAATTATCGTTATATTTATAGCACTATCCAACCCTCTAAGCTCACATGCCCTAGCGCGTGGAAGCTACAAAAACGGACAAATGCCGTATTCTAAAGAAGACATAGATGCTTATGAACAAGAAATAAAGGAGGACAACAAGTAATGAGCACATACTTTATTTTAGCCACTATCGTGGCAATGGTCATATTACTGATCGCAGCGTTTTATGCCGTAGCACAAAAAGATTTATTACAAGCAGCTATTGCTACCTCTGTAATCAGTTTAGTATTATCGGTATTCTTTTATATGCTAGAAGCTCCAGATGTGGCACTCACAGAGGCATCCATCGGAATTGCTCTGAGTACAATCATTTTTGTAATAACGATACGAAACACAAAACGTTTCGAGGACACCGACAAATAGCT
>JAOZTL010000501.1 GCA_029942205.1 Bacteroidales bacterium
ATTGAGTTTTGCTCAAGTCAAAAATACAGCATACCAAGGAGGCGAACAACTACGATTTGCTGCATCTTATTATATGTCAGGACTTTGGTCTGATATTGCTGAAGTAAAAATGAATGTATTGAATGCAAAAAGTGGAAGTACTCCATTGCATCATTTACAGTTTACTGCACGGACTTATTCTTCTTGGGATTCTTATTTTAAGATTAGAGATTCGTATCAATCTTGGGTAAGCCCTACGACTATTAAGCCTTACCTTTTTAAGCGTGATGTTGCTGAAGGAGCATACACTTTGAAAGCAAAATATATTTTTAAGCGAAAATCATTAATTGCAAAATCTACCAGACAAAAAGGAACAAAAGCAGCTAAAGTAAAGAATGTGAAAATTACGACAGGAACTTTTGATTTGGCTTCTGCTTTATATTATGTTAGAAATATAGATTATGCAAACTCTAAAGTAGGAAAAATTTATAAATTAACTATTTTAGTTGACAATAAATTGCTGAATATTTATGTTAAATATCGAGGTATTGAAAATAAAAAAGTTGGAAAATATGGCATTAAAAAGTGCTATAAAGTAGGTGTAGCAGTTAAAGATCAGAGTATTATGAAAAATAATTCTTCAAATAATATCTGGTTTACTTCATATAAAAATAAAGTCCCCGTGTTGGTAAAATCAGTTATTCCTGTTGGCTATATTCAGATTCGTTTGGTTGAGATGAAGGGACTTAGAAATAAGTAAGGTCTTCAACCTTTTTGATGTTGTTTACGCAGTTCTGTAAAATGCTATGATCAGTACGGTGTAGTATTATTTAATGTAAGTTTGATTTATTTAAGGTTGTTTATAATATGTTTATTTTAAAAAGTTATAAATTGCAATCATTTTGTACAGTACTTAAGGATTATATAAAATAAATAATATGAAAAAAAAAAAATCAGGATTAGTTAATTTATTTGCTGCCTTAGGTATGCTTTTAGGTGTTATTGGATTGATAATGTCGTTTCTTCCAGTACGAATGTTTGCTATTTTCCCTGCTGTTGCAGCTTTATTGTTGGGAGCGATAGCTTACTTTATTGCTAATAAGCAGCAAGCAAAAAAAACATTTGCGATTGCGGTATTGGCTATTTCTGTGGCAAGTTTACTTATTGCTCTATTTTCAGAAATGATTTTTTCTAGTGAAGTAGAAGAAGATTTGCAATTCGAGGAAGTGATTGAATCATCGACAGAAGAGGCTGAAGAAGACATTATGGAAGCTTTGGAAGATATTGATTTAGAAGGAGAAATGATTGAAGAAGAAATCTCTGAAGAAGAGTTAGAAGATGAAATTATAGAAGAAAATTAATGTGAAAGGAATTGTTTTAGCAGGAGGTTCAGGAACAAGGCTTTATCCGATAACAAAAGGCGTATCGAAGCAATTGTTGCCAATTTATGATAAGCCGATGATTTATTACCCATTATCGGTATTGATGTTGGCTGGTATTAGAGAAATTCTAATTATTTCGACTCCCAGTGATTTACCTAATTTTGAAAAACTACTAGGATCAGGAGAAAATATTGGATTAAAATTGAGCTATAAAGAACAGCCTAGTCCTGATGGTTTGGCACAAGCATTTATTTTAGGCGAAGAGTTTATTGGAAACGACGATGTTTGCTTGGTGCTGGGAGATAATATATTTTATGGTCATGGATTAACCAATTTGTTGGCAAATTCGGTTCAAAATGTATTAAAAGAGAAAAAAGCAACGGTTTTTGGTTATTATGTAACTGATCCTGAGAGATATGGCGTTGCTACTTTTGATAAAGAAGGAAATGTAACTTCTATTGAAGAAAAACCAGAAAATCCTCAATCAAATTATGCTGTGATTGGCTTATATTTTTATCCGAACAGCGTTGTGAATATTGCTAAAAATATAAAACCATCGGCACGTGGTGAATTGGAAATTACTACTGTTAATCAAAAATACTTGGAGCAAGGAAACTTGAAAGTAGAGCTAATGGGGCGTGGGTATGCTTGGTTAGATACAGGCACGCATGAATCTTTGTTGGATGCAAGCCAGTTTATTGAAACGATAGAAACTAGACAAGGATTGAAAATTGCTTGTATTGAGGAGATTGCGTATAATATGGGGTATATTGATAAAGCGAAATTACATGATCTAGCTTTATCGTTGGCAAAAAATCAATATGGACAATATTTATTAAATTTGGCATCGAATTAATGAAATTTATTGATACAAATATAAAAGAAGTTAAAATAATAGAGCCAGCTATTTTGGGGGATGATCGAGGCTATTTTCTGGAATCATTTTCTCAAAAACTTTTTTCAAAGAATATTAAAGCTTCTCATTTTGTTCAAGATAATGAATCAAAATCATCTTATGGTGTATTGAGAGGTTTGCATTATCAATTAGCTCCTTTTGCTCAGGCGAAATTAGTACGAGTTGTGAAAGGAAAAGTGCTAGATATTGTTGTTGATTTACGAAAAGGATCGCCTACTTTTGGACAGTACGTTTCTGTTGAATTATCGGAAGGAAATAAATGGCAATTATTTGTGCCTCGTGGTTTTGCGCATGGTTTTGTTGTATTGAGCGATGACGCTATTTTTTCGTACAAAGTCGATAATTATTATTCAAAGGAGAGCGAACGAGGAATTGCATTTGATGATAAAACCTTGAATATTGATTGGAAGTTAGATCGAAAAAATATTTTATTGTCAGAAAAAGACACTCAAAATCCTTCTTTTTTACAGGCAGATTTGTTTGATTATTCAGATAATTTGTACGAAAAATGAGAAAAAATATTTTAATTACAGGAGCAAATGGACAACTAGGTTCCGAAATAAGAAAACAGGCAGGAGAGTACGGAAAGCTTAATTTCTTTTTTACCGATTTACCCGAATTAGATATTACGGATAAAGAACAGGTTTTTGATTACATTTCAGACAATAAGATTGATACAATTATAAATTT
>JAOZTL010000502.1 GCA_029942205.1 Bacteroidales bacterium
AAACAGGCAGAAAAGAAACGTTTTAAATTCATAATTATGATAGAATTTCAGTATAAATCAATAAGTTATAAATAAGATCGAAGTTTTTAGTTTTGTAGTAAGTGCGTAAGCAATATCAAAAGGTCGAAGACCGCAACATTAAATAGCACAAAGTGCTTAAATATTTATTTTATGTCAAAAACAATACTTTCCATTGATTGTGGAACACAAAGCTTACGAGCTTTACTGTTCGGATTAGATGGACAATTAATAAACAAAGTACAGATTTCGTACAAACCCTATGAAAGCCCAAAGCCAGGCTGGGCAGAGCAAGACCCTTTGATTTTTTGGAATTCGTTAACGGAAGCAAGTCAGAAATTGAAAGCACTAGAACCCGAGCAATTTGCAGCAATAGCAGGCGTAGGCGTTACCACACAGCGTGATAGCATGGTGAATATAGATAAAGAAGGCAACCCGTTGCGTCCAGTAATTACTTGGCTCGATCAAAGAAAATCCAAACAAGTATACTTTCCTAATTTCGTTATGAAAATGGCATACAAAGCCGTCGGAATGTACGAATCCTTGCTTAAATTGCAGTATGCAGGCAAATGTAATTGGATTAGACAGAACGAACCCGATATTTGGACAAAAACACATAAATTTTTGGAAGTATCTGGTTATTTGAATTTTAAGCTAACCAATAAATTTGTAGATTCGGTGGCATCTCAAATCGGTCATCACCCGTTTGATTATAAAAAAATGCGTTGGGCTTCCAAGAATAGTTTAAGCTCGAAGATGTTTCCGATCGAGCAAGAAAAACTGGCAGAAGTAGTAGACCCTGGTGCGCCTATTGGTGTGATAACCAAGGAAGCAGCTCAAGCAACAGGCATTGCCGAAAATATACCTGTGATTGCTTGTGGATCAGACAAAGGCTGCGAAACCGTAGGAATGGGAGTAATGGATACGAGTATGGCAAGCTTGAGTTTTGGGACAACAGCAACCATCCAAACAACCACCAAAAAGTATTTTGAACCACTAAAATACATGCCTGCTTATCCAGCGGCCTTACCGAAGCATTACAATCCCGAAGTGGAGATTTTCAGAGGCTACTGGATGATTACTTGGTTTAAGAATGAGTTTGGACACAAAGAAATGCAAACCGCCGAGCAATTGGGATTAGCACCAGAAGAGGTACTGAACGACCTGCTGGAGCAAGTGCCTGCTGGCTCGATGGGCTTAATGTTGCAGCCTTATTGGGGACCAGGCTTAAAAACGCCTTGTGCCAAAGGAGCGATGATTGGTTTTGGCGAAATACACACACGTGCGCATGTTTACAAGGCAGTGATAGAGGGACTTGGCTATGCATTGCGTGAAGGCTTAATTGCTATCGAGAAATCGGGACACACAAAAATAGAACGCTTGGCGGTGTCGGGTGGAGCATCGCAGAGTGATCAAATTTGCCAAATTTCGGCAGATATTTTTAATCGCCCATTAGTGAAAGGAAGAACCCATGAAACGTCGGGGCTTGGTGCGGCAATTATCACCGCAGTTGGCATTGGCGAGTATGCATCGTTTCATGAAGCGATAGACAAAATGGTGGTTTATGGCAAAACGTTTACACCCAATTCTGAGAATGTGAAGATTTATAACCAATTATACAACAGAGTGTATAAGAAAATGTTTCCAACTTTGAAACACATTTATAAAGAAATAAGGGATATAACGAATTATCCCGAAAAAATAACAACTTAAAATTAATACAAAATGGACAATGACATTGTAATCATTTCGGCAGTACGTACTGCTATTGGTAAATTTGGCGGAAGTTTGAAGAGTTTGTCTGCCTCGCAATTGGGTGCTTATGTACTGGAGGAAGTGGTAAAAAGAGCAAAAATAGAAAAATCGCAAGTTGATGAGATTTTTATGGGCGACTGTATTCAGCACAGTTCCGAAGCCAATACGGCTCGTACAGCGGGCTTGCTGGCAGGTTTTCCGCACCAGGTAACGGCTTGCACCATCCAACGCCAATGCGCATCGGGTATGCAGGCGGTTGAGTTTGCGGCATTGAAACTGAAAGCTGGTGATGCCGATTTCATTATTGCTGGAGGAGTAGAATCGATGAGTAATGCGCCTTACCTATTACCTACGGCACGCTGGGGACAACGGTTGCAAAACGGCGAAATGATCGATTCGGTTTGGGAATTGTTGTATTCGGGTAGTAAGATTCTGGAAAAAGAGCCTTACATCATGGGCGAAACAGCCGAGAAAATTGCCAAAAAGTATGGCATCACACGAGAAGAACAAGACGAAATAGCTTTGCGAAGCCATGCCAATGCCGAAAAAGCAATTGCTGATGGTAAATTCAAAGCTGAGATTGTTCCTATCACCATCAAATCAAGAAAAGGCGATAAAGTAGTGGATACCGACGAGCATGTGCGCCATGGATTGGTTATGAGCGATTTGGATAAGCAGCGTCCTGCTTTTGCCAAAAACGGAAGCGTAACGGCAGGCAATGCATCGGGATTGAATGATGGTGCTGCGGCTATGTTGCTTACTACGAGAGCAAAAGCGAAGGAATTGGGGTTAAACGTGTTGGCGGTAATCAAAGGCTTTGCGGTGGCTGGTGTCGATCCCAAGTTTATGGGAGAAGGTCCTATTCCTGCTACTCGTAAAATTCTGAAAAAAACAAACACCAAACTCGAAGACATTGGTCTGATAGAGCTTAACGAAGCTTTTGCATCTCAATACTTGGCTTGCGAAAAGGAGCTGGGGCTGAATAGAGACATCGTGAATGTGAACGGAAGTGGTATCGGACTGGGGCATCCAGTGGGAGCTACTGGTGCACGAATCATTGTTTCGCTTGTACATGAAATGCAACGTAGTAACGAGAAACTGGGGCTCGCCACGCTTTGTGTGGGTGGTGGAATGGGAATGGCGTGCCTGGTAGAGCAAGCATAAGGTTCTCGACCTTTTGATGTTGCAA
>JAOZTL010000503.1 GCA_029942205.1 Bacteroidales bacterium
AGCAAGGATGGATGATTTTGATTTAGAATATACCATTATCGGATTTACAGTAACGAGTGCCGTTGATGGGTATGACATTGAAATAAGTACCTCGGGTGCAGAATTTACGGATGATCAAAGAAAATTAATTCGGAAATGTAGGACTGGTGGAAAAATATACATTGAAAACATAAGAGCAAAAGCTCCTGATGGACGTACGCTAGATTTAGGAACTCTCGTTTTTAAATTGCGATGAAAGCTTGAATCGGTGTAAGAAACATCAAATAGTACAGAGTGCTTAGGAATAAATAAAAAAATAAAAAACAAACGCCTATGAAAGTATTAATGTTCGGGTGGGAATTTCCGCCGCATATCACAGGAGGTTTAGGGACTGCATGTTATGGATTAACCAAAGGGCTGTCGCATTTTAAGGATTTAGACCTGACTTTTGTTGTACCCAAAGCATACGGCGACGAAAATAAAGATGTCGCAAGAATAGTAGGCGCAGAGGATGTCGAAGTTACTAGCAAAAGGCAACAGACAAAATCGAAGTGGTCGGAGCATTCCGAATCGGTTGTACACAAAAAAGAGAAAACCGAGCACAGCCAACGCTTTGATGAAACTCGTGTGCTGGAAGAGATTAATTACATCGAGATATTTTCGCTTCTGCATCCTTATTTATCGCCAGAAGAGTTTGATTTGTTCTTACAAAAGAAGCAACTGAAACGGAAAGACGTTGTGGTGGATGAATACGGACGAATAAGCTATTACGAAAATGGCAAAAAGAAGTACGTTCAAGTAGACGAAACCGTTTACACAGAAATAGAAGAAACAGGTAAAATTTCGTTTTCGGGAAAGTACGGAAGCAATTTAATGACCGAAGTACGAAACTATGCATTAGTGGCGGCTTCTGTGGCAAGTCAGCAGGATTTTGATTTGATTCATGCCCACGATTGGCTCACTTACTTGGCTGGGATTGCAGCTAAACGAATATCGGGCAAGCCGTTGGTTATTCATGTGCACGCTACCGAGTTTGATCGGAGTGGACGCAATGTAAACCAAGTTGTTTATGACATCGAGAAGCTTGGGATGATGCATGCCGATAAAATAATCACAGTAAGCAATTTGACAAAACAGACAGTCATTCAGCATTATGGTATTCCTGAGTCAAAGATAGAGACGGTGTACAATGCCGTGGAGCAGGAGCAGTTTATGAAGAGTGATTATAAAAAACATGTAAAGGAAAAAATTGTAACGTTCTTGGGAAGAGTAACTTTCCAAAAAGGACCTGAATACTTTGTAGAGGCTGCACACAAAGTGCTACAAAAAACACGTGATGTGCGTTTTGTAATGGCTGGTAGCGGCGACATGTTGAGGAAAATGATTAAGCGAGCGGCAGAGTTGGGCATTACCGATCGGTTTTATTTTACCGATTTCCTAAAGGGCGAAGACGTAAACCGCATGTTTGGCATGAGCGACTTGTACGTAATGCCTTCGGTGTCTGAGCCATTTGGCATTTCGCCACTAGAAGCGATGAGCTCCAATGTGCCTGTTATCATTTCCAAGCAATCGGGTGTAGCTGAGATTCTTCAACATGCTATCAAGATTGATTTTTGGGACATCGATGCCATGGCAGATGCCATTTATGGATTGATAAAGTACGACGGGCTGTCTGAAATGTTTCGGAAATACGGAAAAACAGAAGTCGATAACTTAAAATGGGAAAATGCAGCGAAACACGTGAAAAATATTTATCACCAAATGCTTGCATCATAAAAGAAACAATAACGAAGACCTTAAAAACTAGATAAATGAGAAATATTTGCTTTTACTTCCAAGTACATCAGCCATTTAGATTGAAAAGATACCGTTTTTTTGATATAGGAGACGATCATCAATACTTTGATGAATATGCCAATAGAAGTATCATGCGTAAAGTGGCAGAAAAATCATACTTACCTACAAATAAACTGTTGCTGGATTTGATACGAAAGCACGACGGTAGGTTTAAAATAACTTACTCGATATCGGGCACTGCCATCAAGCAGTTTGAGCAATACGCCCCCGATGTCTTGGAGAGTTTTGTGGAATTAGCCAACACTGGGCACGTGGAATTTCTTGCCGAAACCTTCTCCCACTCCTTGGCTGCACTCAAAAGTAAGGACGAATTTCATCGACAAGTGAAGTTACATGTCTCATTGATAGAGAAATATTTTGGACAAACGCCTACCGTGTTTCGTAATACCGAATTGATATACAGCGACGAAATTGGCGAAATGGTGGCAGAAATGGGCTACAAAGCCATACTCACGGAAGGTGCAAAGCACGTACTCGGCTGGAAAAGCCCGAACTACTTGTATTACAACGATAGAAACCCGAAGTTGAAAGTATTGCTCAAAAACTTCAAATTGAGTGATGACATCGCTTTTCGATTCTCTAACCAAAACTGGGAAGACTGGCCATTGACTACCGATAAGTACGTGGACTGGTTGAATCAAATTGACCAGAAGGAAGAAATTATCAATTTGTTTATGGATTATGAGACATTTGGTGAACACCAGTGGGAAGACAGTGGAATCTTTGAGTTCTTGAAAGTATTGCCAGATGCCGTGTTTAGTAATTCCAATTTTGGCTTTGCTACGGCTAGCGAAGTGGCGAATAATCATGCGCCGATTGCGGCTTACCAAGTGCCTTTCCCTATTTCGTGGGCTGACGAAGAGAGAGACCTCACGGCATGGCTCGGGAACGAGTTGCAGGACGAAGCATTTGATAAATTGTATGCTTTAGAAGAGCTGGTGAAGCAAATAGATGATGAGCAAATACAGCAAGATTGGCTTTATTTACAAACAAGCGACCATTTTTATTATATGTGCACCAAATTCTTTTCGGATGGGGATGTTCACATGTACTTTAATCCGTACAATACGCCTTACGAAGCATTCATAAACTTCATGAATACCTTGAGCGATTTTATTTTACGT
>JAOZTL010000504.1 GCA_029942205.1 Bacteroidales bacterium
CATTGCAAATTAAATGCGCCAATATTTGATTTTTATTCTGCAAAAATGCAATTACCGCATCAATTGTGCTGATGTATTCTTCCTTTAAGGCAATTATTCTACTTGCCGAACTGCCACTGTCGGCGTCGCTTTGAGCGACACCGACAATTTTCACTTCGGCTTTGCGTTTATTTTCAATTTCGCTGAAAAGCTTAGTTAAACCTTGTTTTGAGAAAAGTTCTAGAATTACTTCAATTCCCAAATCTGCTTGAAAGGATGAAATGTTTTTTGTATTCAAAAAGCCTTTTAAATAAGCGGTTGCGGGATAAGGCGTATTAAGCTGGGTGAAGGGCGGAGTTAGGAGAAGGATTTTAGTCATGCAAAATTTTAATATTTCGATTTAAGCAAATATCAATAAAATCTTTGTCATTAAAAGTTATCAGATAATCAATTTTAAGTTTTTTATCTGACAACATTAAACGAATTATCATATCCACCAAACTATAAGGTTTATTATATCTTAGAGATGAATCCATTGTTAATTTTAATGTATCTTCTCTATATTCTTTATCATCTATTAAAGTTGCTTTTTGCAGAATTCGTTCAAAAGCTTCAAGTCCTTCTTTGTTTTTTGAAAACCTTGTATTAATTATTTCATAAAGAGATGGATAAGGTATTATAATATTAGCCAGTGAAAGATATTCATTTAACTCATTTGCTTGATGATAATAATCGTCCCTTCTATTATAAAGTCCAAACCAAAACCCCGTATCAATAAGAATATTATTCATCTATATCAAAATCAAGTACATTTTCATCAATTGGAGCATAGCCTTCCCATGGCGAAGCTTTTCTATTTCCAATTATAAATTTACCTGCTCTTTTAAATTTTGCTCCTTCTTTTTTCCTAAATACTGCGTAAATTCTATCTCCATTTTTAAATTCTATATTTTCTTTAAAATCAGTAGTTAATTCTGTAATAAAATCAGAAGTAGAAGTATGTTCATAAGCAAAATAAGCTAAATTATTTCCACATTCTTTTGCTTTATGTTCATCTAGCCATTTATAAAGACCTGGATAATCTCCCTTAATTCCAAGATCATACGAAATCCAAACATTTTGTTTTTTCATTATTTTGTGATTTTAGTTCCTTTATAGATTTAACGAATTGTTTTGTTAAAAATTATTTTATTTAAAAATTGTCAGCGTCGCTCAAAGCGACACCGACAATAAATTTAGCTTGTTTTATTAGCCAACTGACCGCAAGCGGCATCAATGTCTTTTCCTTTGCTTCGGCGGATATTTACTATCAGATTGTAGCCTTCTAAATGGTTTGCGAATTTTTCCATTATTTCCATGTCGGATTTCTTATATTCTGAATCGATTGAGTTAAACTCAATCAGATTGATTTTGCAAGGCGCAATTTTACAGAATTTTGCTAATTTAATGGCATCTGGAATACTGTCGTTTATGCCTTTTAGCATTAAGTATTCGTAAGTAATGCGTTTGCCAGTTTTTTGGTGGAAATAAGTTATTGCATCTGAAAGCATTCCTAAATCCTGTGTTTCATTAATTGGCATTAGTTCGCTACGCTTTGTGTTTGAGGCAGTATGCAAAGAAACTGCTAATTCAAAGCGTACATTATCATCAGCCAAGCGTTTTATGTTTTTTGTTATTCCTGAAGTAGAAACCGTAATTCTGTATGGCGACATGGCTAAACTTTCTTCTGAAGTAATTCGTTCGATTGAGCTTAAAACATTGTCGTAGTTTAATAAAGGTTCGCCCATTCCCATATAGACAATATTTGTTAGTTTTCTGTCAAATATTTTCATGGAAAGTTTATTTGCCCATGCTACTTGGTCAAAAATTTCAGCGGCTGTTAGATTGCGCTGCATTTTTAGTTTTCCTGTGGCGCAAAACCTACACGCCAAATTACAACCTACTTGCGATGAAACACAAACCGTTGTCCTGCTTCGTGAAGGAATAAGCACTGCCTCAACTACATGCCCATCGTGCAGGCGAAAAGCATTTTTTATTGTTCCGTCAGAGCTATCTTGACTTGAAACTTCCTCAATTGTTTCAAATTTATAGTTTTCGTTTAAAAAATTCCTTATTTTAAGTGGAATATTGTTCATTTCTTCAAAATTAGTTATGGTTTTTTTCCAAATCCATTCCCAAATTTGTTTTGCACGAAATTTCTTCTCTCCTTTTTCAACAAGGAAATCACTTAATTCTTTTTTTGTTATTGTTCTTATTTCTATTTTATCTGGCATCTAATTATCTAATTCTTCTTTTATTTTTATTAGTACATAATTTATATTTGGTATTTCACCAAAACTTTCAATCTTATCATTATAATGAATATGGTGCGGGAAGTTCTCTAACTCTTTATGATGTGGTGCATTATCCCAACGAAATTTCAATTTATTATTTTTATCTTGCCAATGGAAATGGTATTTTTTTGTAATAATTTGTTCATTTACCACCACAATATATTCAAACAAATCAAGTCTATCGTTATTTATTAGAGCTAATTTTATACGTATTTTTCCATCTACATCTGAAATTTCTTTCCTAACAATATCATAAGTTTGAATTACAAAATTTTGTATTATTTGAGATTCAACTTCATTAAAATAACTTTCTATTTTTTTATTCATAGTTATTTTTTCCTATAAAATATTTTTTCTTTTTTTTACATTTTCTAGCATCTCTAAAGTTGATGACCACTCAATATAGTCAATCTCATCACCTAAGCTTCCTTTATCAAATTTTTCTACAAATTCTTTTGAATTCATTGTATATTGATTTTCAAATTTATTAATTTGTGCTTGTAAACGGGATATTAATTGATTTGTCCGTTTAATTTCTCGACTATATAATTTTGAGATTGTTGTTGCGAAAATTTTATCAATAGACATTTGGCTTGTTAAAATGTATTTTTCAAGCCGTTGCATTTGTGT
>JAOZTL010000505.1 GCA_029942205.1 Bacteroidales bacterium
TGGCTTTATCGGTATCGGAAGAATGGAGAAACTGATGGAGAATTTTAATAAAGATTATTTCCAAACCATCGATCTAAGAAAAACAAAAACAATATCATTGTTTTGTAAAAAAGCAGAAATTGTAACTTCTCATCCAAGTGGAACATATCATTTTTCTGGCGACGATAAAGTAGACAACTTAGTAATTACCGATCCTGTCAAATTTTGGAGCGTTTCTAAATACTTGGTTATTATCATTAACTAAGGTCTTCGACCTTTTTGATGCTGCTTACGCACGAGTGAAAATATTTTCTTAATAATGATTATCACAAAACAATTTCCAACTTAATTATCAATTACCCGTTTGACCGCTCTAAGCGGTCGGACGGATATTGTACCCAATATTACAATTGCGTAAAACACATCAAAAAGCACGAAGTACTTAAAGAAATTAAATATGCAGACATTTTTTATTTTATTTACCGTACTATTTCCTATTTTTATTATTTATTTGACCGAGCATTATTCTATTTTTAATAAAATAGGCGCAGTAGTACTGGCATATTTAGTTGGTATTATTATCGGAAATCTAGGCATATTGCCCGAAAATATCGCATCTATACAGGAACTGATAAATACAATTACCGTCCCCTTAGCTTTGCCACTACTCCTTTTCTCGATGAATGTACGAGCATGGAGCAAAATGCTAGGAAAAGTGATGCTTTCTTTTTCGTTAGCACTTGTCAGTTTACTGACAATGGTGATTGTTGGTTTTTTTCTCTTTTCGGAGCAGTTGCAAGATGCATGGAAAATAGGAGGAATGCTTGTTGGCGTATACACAGGAGGCACTCCAAACTTAGCCTCCATTAAGGCAGCATTACAAGTAGACCACGAAGTGTATATCATGACACATGCTTATGACACATTGATTTCGGCTATTTATATTTTATTTCTTATCACGGTAGGACAACGATTTTTTCTGCTATTCCTTCCCGCTTTTCAATCCAATAAAGAGAATAAGGAACAAACAGACGCACTTGAGAATGAATCGTACCGCTCATTAATCCAAAAAGAAAACTTCCTTCCTTTGGCTAAAGCATTTGGGTTTGCAGTATTAGCATTAGCCATTGGTGGCGGTGCAAGTATGCTTGTGTCCGAGTCTGCTTCTACTGCCGTTGCTATTTTACTTATCACCACGTTGGGCATTGTTTTTTCACTCATCCCGTCTGTCAATAAGATAAAATACACCTTTCATTTAGGCATGTACTTTATTTTGGTATTTAGTTTGAATGTAGCATCAATGGCAGATATTAGCAAATTTGTAAACATCAGTGCCGATTTGTTTTATTACATCAGCTTTGTAGTCATGGGGAGCTTTTTGATGCACAGTTTCCTGTCGAAACTAGCAAAGATAGACGCAGATACATTCATGATAACTTCCACTGCCATGATAAACTCACCTGCATTTGTTCCACTCATTGCCGATGCCATCAAAAACAAAGAAGTGATCGTTTCTGGACTTACCATTGGTATTATTGGCTATGCTATTGGCAACTATATTGGGGTTGGTTTGGCATACATTCTTCAAGCATTTTAGTCTCCATAGGCAATAAAGACTTAGATAAATGCGTTTCTAGCTAAGGTATTCGACTTGTTTACAATTACGTAAGCAGTAAAAAAAAAACGAAGACCGATGTCCTAAATCAAATCGCATGAATTTGCAGATATGAAAGCAACATCAAAAAAAAGGTAGAAGACCTTATGCAATTTAAGCAGATGAAAAATTTCCTATATTAATATAGGATATATATATTTGTGCGATCTTAAAACCAGTATGTAATAATTAAATAATTGAAGAAATGAGAAAAACATTGCTAACATTAGTGTTAAGTATTTTAGTAGCTGCCAGTATAACTTACGGACAGCAAAATTGTGAATCAGGAGATTGTATAAATGGCACTGGCGTATTGACCTTTGACAGTGGAGACCGCTACGAAGGCGAGTTTAAAGAAGGACGAATTAGCGGTAAAGGTAAATTCATGTATGCAGACGGAAACCTATACGAAGGTAATTTTGATAATAGCCTACCTCACGGAAAAGGAAAATATACCTACAAAAATGGAAACTGGTATGATGGAGACTGGGTAACTGGTAAAAAAGAAGGCTTCGGTACTTCTCAAGAATCAAAAGGAATGTATGTTGGCGGATTTAAAGACAATAAAAAAGACGGCAAAGGAACTTATACCTATAAAAATGGTAGAGTGTACGAAGGCGATTTTGTTAGAAACAAAATGGAAGGTACAGGAAAATATATTTATGTAAAAAAAGGAAAACAACTTTGGATTTATGAAGGAAGCTTCACTGGTAATAAAATGGAAGGCGTAGGCGTACAGAAATATACCAATGGAAATCTATACGAAGGGCTATTTGTAAATAATAAAAAAAATGGACTAGGGAAATACCAATATGCAGGTAACGTATACGAAGGAAACTTTAAAGACAACAAAAAAGAAACCTTAGAAGGCGACACTGCCGTACTGATGCTTGCTGATGGTACAAAATATGTTGGCGAATTTAAAATAAATAAAATGGCAGGAATAGGTACACTTACTTATACTTCAGGAAATATTTATGTGGGTGATTTTGCCAGTAATGCACAAAACGGACAAGGTATAATTACTTTTGCAAACGGCGATAAGTACGAAGGTTTATGGAAAGACGGCGTTTTTAACGGACAAGGGAAATACACATCGGCCAGTGGTGCAGTGCAAGAAGGTATTTATGAAAATGGCATACTGAAAAAGTAAGCATCTATGAAAATTAATTGCATATTTACTTTTCGAGAAGTTGTTGATTGTAATAGTTTTACATAAGTGCTTAAACAATATTAAATAGCACGAAGTGCTTAAACAATATTAAATAGCACGAAGTGCTTAAACAATATTAAATAGCAC
>JAOZTL010000506.1 GCA_029942205.1 Bacteroidales bacterium
CTTGAGCATTGTGATGCCATACACCATCGCACTGCCTTGTTTGGTAAGCATTTCACCTGGTTTTTTGCCTTTAATTTCGGTAGATACAGTTTGGTAATAGGCTTCCAGCGTGTTGGTTTTAAGATTAATGCTGTCTGGCAAGCTAACATATTCTAGCCCGTGTTGTCCTGCTACCGAACGGTAAATAAAAATGTAATCAATAGCACCAGTTTCTAGTAATGCCAATAAATCTGTCTCTTTTGGGCGAATGTATTTATTGTCTTTGGATAAAATGGCATCAGCAAGCCCTGGCTGGTTATAGAAATCTTCACTCAATTTGCTAACCAACACACTGCGGTAGCCACATGGATCGGAGTCTGGATCGGAACGTCCGTAGCTCACTTCGTCGTTTTGGAGTATTTCAAACCAGTTGTCGGTGTTGATGTTTTCTTGTAGTTTTGATTTTTTGGTAAAGGCAATAACCATTTCGTTGGTAGCAAATTGGATATTGAATGTTGAATGATCGGGCATCAGCATTTCATCGATAATTTTGTAATCGGCAGAAGCCATGATGTCGCACGCTCGATTAAGCTCGGTTATTTTGCGTGCACAAGCAACGCTACCAGCTCCTTCGAGCAATATTTTTACATTGGGATGCAATTCTTCAAACGCCTTCGATACTTGCATCAACGGCACGGATAGGCTACCTGCATGAAGAATTACCAACTCTCCAGACAATCCCGTGTTTTCTTCTTTTGGCTCGGTAGAGCTGCACGACCACCAACTTAGGGCAATTAAGATCAGGATAATTAAGTTTTTTTTCATTCGTTTTAATATAAATTAAGTGAAATTAAGTGCATATTTACAATTCTGTTTCTTACCAAATCGTTGAAATTTACATGATTGCGTAAGCAATATTAAAAAGTTTGAATACCTTTATTTATTCAATTTGTCGGGATTTGTTACTCGTCCAGAATAATAAATTAGTCCACTATTGTTTTCTTTGATGAAAAACAAAAAAGGATGATTTATCCTGATTTCTTCGTATAGCCCCATGTCTCCTTCGTCTTCGTAAATATCCGAAAACTCGTTATCTTCCTGCATTTTCTGTAATTCGGTAAATGTTACGCTCGAATGAAAGATAAAATCAAATAGCGAGAGCTTCTTAGGAGTCATACCTTGTAAATTGGCTTTGTCTGAGAATAAATCGTTTATTCCCAATTGCTGAAGAGAATGTTGTACCGATCCTTTGCTTTCGAGTGTTATTTTAGGAAAATACAAACTAACAGGTTTTTCGTACAACGAGCTTGTGTAGAAATCAAAAAGTAAAGTGTTTAGTTTTTTTTCTTGAACAGCAAGTTGATCATATTTTTTTGGTAAAAAGATGATAATGGAAAAAAGATTATCGGCATACGGAATTTCAATGATTTGAATATCTGAGTTCTCATTAAATTTAACAAAAATATTCTGATGCATGTAGTCTATTTTAGCAGTTTTACTGCTATCAGCCAAAAAGAAATCGTCTTTGCTCGTTTCTTCTGGATCGAAATCGTGCCGCCATTGTCCCGTAAAGTGATGCTCTGCACTGATAACAAACAATGCTTCGGTCAAATCAATTGTCGAACGATCGGTGTTTTGAAGCGTCGTTTGGATAGGAGTGGGCGAGTGAAACGATAAGCGTTCGATGGTAATGTTGCTCTTGTTTTTTATTTCTTTTTCATAATCTTTGATGACAATCATCGAAGAATCTATCCATAGTTTGTTTTGTTCGGTTGCAAAAATATGATGATCTTCTGCTATTTGTCTTTTTTGTTCGGCATATTTCAATAAATCAAAGGTCAGCTTTGGCGATAAATAAAACATGCCTTTGTGGATTTGGATGAATGTCGTTTCGCCAGCCGCTCGGTATGCACCTACCATTGCATGATAAATACCAAATGACGAAATAACATGATTTGGTCGTTGATCTGTTTTTAGTAATTGAATAGAAAATTGATTGCAACTATTTACAGTACTGGATAGGTGTTTGTCTTGCGCACTGGTTGTAATGGTAAGTATGAAAAAAATACTTGCTATAAAATATTTCATTTGTTTTTTTTTAGATCTAAATTCACAGAGACAGACACAATTAAGTTTCTATTTATTTTTTGATAAATCACTGATTATTATGATTTTATACGAGAGAGTAAGCAACATCAAACAGGTCGAAGACCTTGAAAATTGTTACACCAGTGCGTAAGCCGTATCAAAAAGGCGACCTATTTGTGTCTAATATTTAAGATGGCTAATGTAGTGAAAACAAAATTATTTAACAACAATTATTATCTAGTTTTTTGTTGATTTTTTGCAAGAATCGCTGTGAGGTTTTGCTTGTTCGATACTGGCAGAAGGCTCTTTCTGTATTTCGGAAGAAACAGAACTGACTAGACGTAAGCTTTTTTCGTCAATACTTACTTGTTGGTAAGCTCCTTCTACCTGCTTGGCATACAGTTGATTGGCTAGATAAATATTGCCATTTTTTTGTACCAAATAATAAATAAATGGATTGTAATCTTCGGTCTCAATCAATACATCACGTTTCAGCAAACGACTAATATGCATTGCCAGATCCATATCGCTATTCAAGTCATGTTGTTTGCATAGTTTATGATCGATAAATACTTGTAGGTAGCCTCGAAATCCGTCAGAAAATTCCATATTATCAAAAACAACGAGTGCTTTTTCATGTGGATAAATATCTTTTTCGATGTCAATTTTAGATATTTTGTCTTGTGCGACATCCAATAAAGTTGTCAGTGCGTATTCGATCTTTTGATCGTGTATCGCATGACGTAGTTGGAGAACAAAATATTTTTTGTGTAGAGACATCGTTTTAATCAATCTGTGCATAAAATATTCTGAAAGATATAACTAATTTATGAAAAACACAAACACGATTGCAAAAAAAACTC
>JAOZTL010000507.1 GCA_029942205.1 Bacteroidales bacterium
TATAAATAGGTCAAAGACCTTATTTTCAATTAATAATCAAATAATTACACGAAAAAAATCGTGCTTAAAATAAATAAATATGATGACTTCAAGCGAAATAAGAGAAGCTTTCCTTCACTTTTTTGACTCAAAAAAGCATAAAATAGTTGCTTCAGCACCAATGGTGATAAAAAACGACCCAACACTAATGTTCACCAATGCTGGAATGAATCAATTTAAAGACATATTTTTAGGAAATACAAAAGCAGAAGCGACTCGTGTAACCGACTCTCAAAAATGCTTGCGTGTATCGGGAAAACATAACGATCTGGAAGCAGTTGGGCATGACACATACCATCACACGATGTTTGAAATGCTAGGTAACTGGTCTTTTGGTGATTATTTTAAAGAAGATGCCATCAATTGGGCTTGGGAATTTCTTGTAGACGTACTCAAACTTTCGCCTGACAGACTCTATGCTTCTGTTTTTGAAGGTAGTGCCGATGATAATTTGACACTCGATAACGAAGCAAAAAAACTATGGGAATCTCACCTCAGCAACGAGCAAATATTAAACGGCTCGAAGAAAGATAATTTCTGGGAAATGGGCGAAACTGGTCCTTGTGGACCTTGCTCGGAAGTGCATATCGATTTGCGCCCCGAAGCGGAAAGAGCTAAAATAAGCGGTGCTGATTTGGTAAATAAAGACCACCCTTTAGTTATTGAAATTTGGAATCTTGTATTTATTCAATACAACAGAAAAGCGAATGGCGTACTCGAAAATTTACCACAAAAGCATATTGATACAGGAATGGGCTTTGAGCGTTTGGCGATGGCTGTGCAAGGAAAAACGTCGAATTATGACACTGATGTTTTTCAACCAATTATCCAAAAAATAGCCAAAATATCGGGTTACGAATACAATCAAGATAACGATACTCAAATTGCAATGCGCGTGATTGCCGATCATTTGCGGACAATTGCCTTCTCGATAGCCGACGGACAATTACCGTCGAATGCGAAGGCTGGCTACGTGATTCGACGGATTTTGCGTCGTGCAGTGCGCTATGCATACACTTTTTTGAACCAAAAAGAACCATTCATATTTCGGCTTTTGCCCTCGCTGATTGAGGTGATGGGAAAAGCATACCCTGAACTGGAAACTCAAAAAACGATTATTGGAAAAGTAATAAAAGAAGAAGAAGCTGCTTTTTTGCGTACCTTAGAAATTGGAATTAAGCGACTTGACCAAATTATCGAAAATGTGAAAGCGAATGATTATAAAGTTGTAAATGGTGAAGAAGCCTTTGAACTCTATGATACTTATGGATTTCCGCTTGATTTGACCGAATTGATTTTGAAAGAAAACGGGCTTGTGGTCAGTAAGCGTGAATTTGACAAAGAAATGGAGAAGCAAAAAAATCGATCGAGGCAAGCAGCAACGCAAGAAACCGACGACTGGGTAGAGCTACTTATCGACGACGTGGAGGAGTTTATTGGATACGATTTCTTGGTTACCGACTTGAAAATAACGAGATACCGAAAAATTAAAGAATTGTTTCAACTCGTGTTTAATTATACTCCTTTTTATGCCGAAAGTGGCGGACAGGTGGGCGATACTGGCTTTATTGAAGCAAACGGAGAAAAAACAAGCATTATTGATACCAAAAAGGAAAATAATTTAATTATTCATTTGTCTGACAAATTGCCATCCGAGCCTCGTGCCAAATTTAAAGCTCAAGTAAACGGCTCGAAACGAAAAAGTACCGAACGAAACCACTCGGCTACGCACTTGGTACATCATGCCATGCGGCATATTTTGGGCAATCATGTGGAACAAAAAGGATCGCTAGTGGATACCAAGCGACTTCGGTTTGATTTTGCTCATTTTCAGAAATTAAGTCCCGACGAAATTCAACAAATAGAACAAACCGTGAATCGTGAAATACGAAAAAATACGGTTCTAACTGAAAAACGTACCATTCCGATCGATTCCGCCAAAGAAATGGGGGCTGTTGCTTTGTTTGGTGAAAAATATGGCGACATCGTACGAGTGGTTCAATTTGGCGATTCGATAGAATTGTGCGGAGGAACGCATGTGCAAGCAACTGGCGAAATTGGTTATTTCAAAATCGTTTCGGAATCGGCAATTGCTGCAGGAATACGCCGAATAGAAGCCATTACAGGTGATGTCGCAGAAAAATACATCGAATCGGAACTTGGTAAATTAAAAGGTATTGCGGAACTCTTCAAAAATCCGAAAAACTTGAAAGCTAGCATCGAAAAACTACTTGCCGATAATAACGATTTGACTAAAAAAATGGAGTCCTTTAATAAGGACAAAATAATTCAGTTGAAAAAAAGCTTGATCCAAGAAACAGAATCAATCGGTAAGATTAATTTTATTGCACAAGAAATAGAACTGGACTCGGCGGCGGCTATCAAAGACATGGCTTTTCAGCTCAAAGGCGAAATAGAAAACTTAGTGCTGGTACTGGGAGCTAAAATCAACAATAAAGCCAACTTAACGGTGATGGTTTCGGATAATTTGGTAAAAACAAAGAACTTAAATGCGAATGCTTTCATTAAACAGGTCTCGAAAGAAATCAAAGGCGGCGGCGGCGGACAGCCTTTTTATGCCACTGCTGGTGGTAGTAATCCTGCTGGAATTAAAAATGCTATCGCTATTATTCGTGAAAAAATAAATTCCATAGACTAAGTACCTTATACAATTTGATATTACTTACATACTTGAGTAAAAGTATCAAAATAAGTTAAGTACATGACAAAAAAATAAATATATTAAATTTGTTTTTCATTTCCCTGTTTAGAAAGTAGTTAGCAATGTATGACAAGCCATATTTAAAGATTGTTATAGCTTTTCGTCCATGCTTTTTAACCCGACTTGCACCTATTCCTATGTAACTTTCTACAAATCAGTTTGGTGGA
>JAOZTL010000508.1 GCA_029942205.1 Bacteroidales bacterium
ATTAAATGGTATTAATTGATTTGGTTTTGTTATCGTCAAGTGTAATCTCATTTGTAATAATTTTAAAATTATTTAATTAATTATTCTTAGAGGAAGATATTTCTTAGTTCTTTTTATATAAAGTACTCGATAGTCGAGATTTATACCAAGAAAGCTTAGAGTCTCATAAATTTCAGTTATTTTTATTTTATTCATTTATTTCGTACCTTTGTGATTGATCTGAAGCCATTTTGTGAGTGTTTTAAGTATTTAACCATCGAATAAAATTTAAGCGAAATAAATGATAATAATCGCCAGATGGTTATATATTTGTTACTTTTTTAGTATTAATATTAAGTATAAAAAAAAGAAATAACTTTGTTTATTAAACAAAAAAGATCACGCTATATTTAATAATTATTGGCAAAAATTTCTTTTTTTCTATCTTTTTTCGTATCTTTGTATTAGTAATAACCGTATCCACGAAAGTGTGCGGTATCTTTAATCCCGACCCTATTAGCCGAATCCACGCAAGTGCTCGGTGGTCGGGTTATTTTTTTTCAAACAATGTTTGATCATAAAAGTATACTTTATCTCTAGTCTCTCTTACCATTATTTTAACAATATACTCAATATTTTTATAATAGAATATATTTGTGAAAATATGAAAACCTAAAATGTTATCACGTTGTTTTTTATCTTTTTCAAAACCAACATAATTTGACGTTTTAAGATAATGTTTTATTTTTTTCATAGACATAATCATTGCTTCATTTCTTTCAATCAAATTTCTATTTTTATAGCTTTTCCCTTTTAATGCATGTTTTAATCCACGCATATTTATGTGTATCTCCATATTCGTCTCTTCATTCACAACAATTTGATCTTGAAGTTCAATTTTTGCCCAAGCAAATAAGGTATTTCTTAATTTTATTAATTCTTCAATTTTACTCATAACGATTAAAAAAATAATAATGTTAAAAGATAAATTAAACACTTTTAATGACAAATATAATAGAATTATTTATGAATTTTCAGTAAAATATAAGTAAAAAGTTTTTACAGAGCAAATTTCAGTTATTTTTATTTTATTCATTCATTTCGTGTCTTTGTGATTGATCCGAAGCCATTTTATGGGTGTTTAAAGTATTTAACCATCGGATAAAATTTAAGAGCAAAAATATATGCTGGAGTGATAGTAATCGCCAGATGGTTACATATTTATTGCTTTTTTAGTATTAAGATAATTAGTATAAAAAAAACTTTGTTTAATAATTATTGGCAAAAATTTCTTTTTTTCTATCTTTTTTCGTATCTTTGTATTAGGATTCGAAGCCGTTTAGGACGTTCAGGTATTGGATTCTGCTAGTCAGAAAGCATTTAACCGTCGAATCGAAAATATTAGCCACTTTTATCTTTAGATGGAAGTGGCTTTTTATATAAGGTTTTCATTGTCAATTTTTTTCTACCAGATCTGATTTCTTCAACCATAGTATATTTTTTATTTTCAATTACTTTAGTATACTTTATTGCTTCTAAATGCATTTTTGTTTTATTTGAAGGGTTTACATCATCATAGTTTTCAACGATATTTGGTATATTCAAAAAATCATTTTCAGTGATAGGAATTTGCCCCTTATATTTTTCTTCTTCTTTTCCATGTTTACGCATGACATGATTAACACCTGCCACATCAATCATGTGTTTATAGTCTTTTAAGTCTATTACTCCCTTATTTTTTAGTTTCTCAGCTGTTTTCCTATCCATTTTAGAATAATCAAACCATTCATTTTTGTTACTTTTATTTTTTGCTTTAGATACAATCTCCTCAATATTCTTTTTTTTATTCATTTAACAGCTTTTATGTTTTTACAAAGTTAAGAAAGAAGAATGAAAAAAACAAGCCAAATGATATTATAATTTTTAATATTTCTATTTAGCCAGATTTTATATTTTGTTATTATGAAAAAAATGCATTTCTTTGAAATTGAAATTTCGATAACTTATTTTTTTAATCGCACCACTTTGGAATTGAAATAATGATATTATTATTTTACTTATAATCGAACCATTTTGGATTTAGCCCCTATTTTAGGGGCTTTTTTACTCCTCCACAACTTTCACACATCCAAAGCCTTGTGCATTTTTCTCACCAAAACCAGCATGAAAACCAACCCGTTGCAATTCGGGAGGCGCACTTAGTTTGAATCGAAAAATGTAGCCAATCACCTTGGTTTGCTGCGGTGTGTTGGCTTTTATCAAGATTCCTTTTTTACGAAAATCCCCAATTAATTCAAACTTTAGTTCAGCTAATGGTATTTTTTCGCTTTCACTCAAGTATTTGTGTATTAAATTCTGTGTAAAAATACGTTCAAAATCATCATCTTCAGGTGTTAAATATTTAGCACTATTGTTGTCCATTTTTTTAGCAACTACAATAGGCGAAATACTTTGATAAACCATTTCTTGTTGGAAATCAGGTTCAGGCATTTTATTTATTTGCGAAATTTTAAAATTAATTTTCGACCGCCTATCTCCAATAGTCAATTCTTGATTTGCAAACAGTCCGATAATAAAACTTTCAAAAGTTTGTTCTGTAAGTAATGAAATTTGTAGTTTTATCCGTCTATGCTTTATTCATAATCGATCTTTTTCTACCGACAGACCACCAGGAGCAATTAGTAAATGCGAAAAACTAAACAGTTTAAATAACTTTTGTCCATTTGAATACCCACCGTCGTGAAGCCATTTTGCAAATTTGGGGTTTCCTTGGTGTATAATTTTGTAAATAGCAGCAGATAATTCATACTGATAGTTAATCGGAAGCACATTTTGCTTACTATCTTCATTAACTAAGTCTAGTTCTAATCTCATAATTAGTTGATAGCGTAAAAAAGTAGTGACTTTACTCATTCTTAATTTTATTTAAGAAAAG
>JAOZTL010000509.1 GCA_029942205.1 Bacteroidales bacterium
TGTATTTTACAGAAGCATTGAAATATCGAGAAGATAAAAAAATAAGAGGAAAATTATTAAAATTAGAAAAAAAAAGTAAAATTATAGAGATTTAATTTAAAATATTTTATCGTAGATGCGATTGATTTTTTTATTTATATATATAATTACATTGAGTAATTTATCTGTTGGACAAGAACAAAAATGTTCAGAACATTATCTTGATTTGGGAGAAAAAAATTTTGTCAATGGAGATTATGAAACGGCAGAATCTAATTTTTTTTTAGCTTTGAACTGTGAAAATAGTGATACAGTTCGTGTTTTTGATTTTTTGGAAAATATAAACGTATGTAAAAAACTAAAAAAAGAGGCTGATGCGTATTATAATAAAGGTATTTATAAACTTGCAGAACAAAAATATCAATCAGTACTTAATATTAATGAAAAGGATGTTAAATCTTTAGAATTGTTAGATGTTTGTAAAAAAAGGATTACTGTTCGAAATGACATGGTATTTGTACCTATGGGGTCTTTTTTTATGGGAAGTGAATCGGGAGAAATGAACGAAGAGCCTGTACATGAGGTGCTTTTAGATAGTTTTTATATGGATCGCTTTGAGGTTAGTAATCAGGATTTTGTGGCTTTTTTGAATAGCTTTGAATTTAATTTGGATGAAGCCGAAAACTGGATCAAATTAAACAATGAAAAATGTATGATTTGTTCAGAAGATAGTGTTTTTTTTGTAAAAAAAGGTTTTTGGGAATATCCTGTTTCATCGGTTACTTGGTTTGGTGCAAATGAATATGCTATTTGGATTGGTAAAAAATTACCTACAGAAGCTCAGTGGGAATATGCTGCAAGTTTTAGTTCAGACAATGAGCGATTTAGTGGAAGTAATAATTTGGATGAAATTGCATGGTATCGAGAAAATACAGAAGGAACACAGCAGCAAAGTGGGCTCAAAAAATCAAATAATTTGGGAATTTATGATATGACAGGAAATGTGTGGGAATGGTGCATGGATAGCTATTTTCCTCATTTTTATAGCATGTCTCCAGATGAAAATCCATTCAATCATAATGATTCGGATTATAAAGTAGTTAGAGGCGGTGGTGTTCAGACATTTATCGATAATCTCTATGTAACTTATCGAAACTTTAAAAATCCATATCAAACCTATTCTGATTTTGGGTTTCGCTGTGTGAAAATTATAGTAAATCGGGAAAGCGTTCAATCATCAAGATAGTTGAAATTCCTATAGCTGCACCAGAAACAACGAGTGTCCATTCGCGTAATGATGCTTTTCTTAAGTTGATTATTAAGTATAAAAATATAAAAAATATAAAAATAATAATAATTTGACCTAATTCAAGTCCTAAATTAAAAGCAAATAGAGGAGAAATAATATTGGACTCTTTTCCTAATAAACTTTGTAAATAGTTTGAAAAACCAAGACCGTGAATCATTCCAAAAAATAGTGCTAAGCCATATTTTAGAGCATGTAATTTTTTTGAGAATTTTTCTTCATTTACACTAATATTAATAAGTGCAGTTATAAAAATCGTTAGTGGTATCAAAAATTCTATCAATGTGCTATTGATATTTATAATATGCAGGGCAGCTAACAGTAGAGTTGTTGAATGTCCTAAGGTAAAGGCAGTTATGAGAATGAGAACTTTTTGCCATTGAGTGATGGAATAGACTGCACATAAGGCTGTTATGAATAAAATATGATCGTAGCCTTGTATGTCGATAATATGATCGAATCCTAATTTTAAATATAATTCAAATATAGACATATTGGATTATTTATAATATATTTAATTGTTTTATTAATGATTGGTATATAATGAAAAATAAGCAAATTAGTAGATAAAATCGATTAAATATTAAACCATTGATTGCAATGGTTTTGAATAAGTGTGTGAGTAACATCAAATAAGTCGAAGACTTTATTCCTTCTTTTTTTATTCTTACTTTTGCTTAAAATAACAAGTTTCGTATGCAGTTGCAAATATTATTATTATTTTTGAATTTAAGCTTTTTTTCGTCAAGTAATATTTCTTTTTTTTTAGTAGAAAAGCACCCAGTACATATTTCTCTTACAAATATTGAATATATTGAAAAAAAAGGTTTTTTGGTAACATTCAAATTTTTTAAAGATGATTTTGAGCAAAATTTTTTGACAGAAATGCAAACACGATTATTAGTTGATAAATTAAATCCAGATAAGGATAAATCACTTATTACTAGATATATAAAAAAGAATTTTCAAATTTTGATTAATGAGAAAAAAATAGAAAAATCAACGTTTAAAGATTATAAGACGAATAACGAAGCTATTTGGTTGAACTATTTTTTCCCTACAAAATCGAAATTGAAATCGGTTCAGATAAATAATTATTTTTTGATAAAGCAGTATCGGGATCAAAAAAATTTAGTAATTTTAGAAATAAAAGGTTTGCAGAAAGCATACAGTTTAGATTACAATACAAAGACTTTTATATTAAAATTGTAGTTTTTGTAATATAATAGATGAAATGAAAAAAGCAATATTATTTATACTTTTAGTAGGCACTTCGTTTTTTAGTTATGCCACGCATAATAGGGCAGGGGAGATCGTTTATAGACAAATAGACCTTTATACTTATGAAGTGATCGTTTATACTTATACAAATGTAGCTCCTGGGATTGTTGCTGATCGATCTGAACTGGATGTTTTCTGGGGAGATAATACAAGTACAATTGTTCCTAGAGTAGAAGAAGTTTTTTTGCCAAATTACTATAAACGAAACAAATACGTTTATGTTCATAAATATCCTGGAGCAGGAACGTATGAAATTTTGGTTATGGATCCGAATAGAAATGAGGGAGTTTTGAATATTCCAGGATCAGTAAATGTCGTGTTTGCAATAAAAACAACATTAAAAA
>JAOZTL010000510.1 GCA_029942205.1 Bacteroidales bacterium
GACCAACGGATGCACCTTTCCGACCAACGGATGCACCTTTCCGACCAACGGATGCACCTTTCCGACCAACGGATGCGCCTTTCCGACCAACGGATGCGCCTTTCCGACCAACGGATGCGCCTTCGAGATTCAATAATCGGGCAATGAGGCAACTTTTGAAAAGTTTTATGACTAATACCTGAATAAATTCATTTTCTAGCTTTTTTATCATTACATTTGTAAGTAAAGCTTACGGCAAGTTATCCAGTTTTTTTTTGATGTGCTGCACAAAACCACGGCAGCCGTCTGTTATCAGGCATTTTTGTTGAAATGCTTCTTGAAATTGTCGAGCGATTAGAAATGAAACCAAAAGAATTATTAAAGGAAAAAATAATGACAAGTACAACACAAAGAGCAGAGCTACAAGCTCAAATATGGAAAATAGCCAACGATGTACGTGGCTCGGTTGATGGTTGGGATTTCAAACACTTTGTGTTAGGAACTCTTTTTTATCGCTTTATTAGCGAAAATTTTACTAATCATTTTAACGCAGGTGATAAGAGCATTAATTATGCGGGTTTATCTGATAAGATAATTACTGATGAAATTAAAGTTGATGCCATTAAAACGAAAGGCTATTTTATCTATCCTAGTCAGCTTTTTGTGAATGTGGTAAAAACTTCTAATACCAACGAAAACCTGAATACCGATTTGGCAGCTATTTTCACCGCCATTGAAAGTTCGGCTAATGGTTACCCTTCAGAACACGATATAAAAGGACTGTTTGCCGACTTTGATACCACAAGTACACGACTAGGAAACACAGTTGATAATAAAAACAAACGCCTTGCGGCTGTATTAAATGGTGTAGCCGGTTTAAAACTGGGCGATTTTGAAGACAACCAAATAGATTTATTTGGCGATGCTTACGAATTTCTTATTTCTAATTATGCGGCTAATGCAGGAAAATCAGGAGGTGAGTTTTTTACGCCCCAAAGTGTTTCTAAGCTTATTGCACAGCTAGCCATGCACAAACAAACGGAGGTAAATAAAATATACGACCCTGCCGCTGGTTCGGGTTCGCTTCTGCTACAAGCAAAAAAACATTTCGATAATCATATTATTGAAGAAGGTTTCTTTGGGCAAGAAATAAACCACACTACTTATAACTTGGCTCGTATGAATATGTTTTTGCACAACATTAATTACGATAAGTTTAATATTGTGCTTGGCGACACCCTCATAAATCCGCAATTAGGCGACGATAAACCTTTTGATGCCATTGTTTCTAATCCGCCTTACTCGGTAAAATGGATAGGGGCAGAAGACCCAACGCTTATTAACGATGACCGTTTTGCCCCTGCAGGAGTGCTTGCGCCAAAATCGAAAGCCGATTTTGCTTTTGTGCTTCATGCCCTTAGTTACCTATCGGGTAGAGGAAGGGCGGCATTGGTTTGTTTCCCTGGTATTTTTTACCGTGGCGGTGCCGAACAGAAAATTAGAAAGTACCTAGTAGATAGTAACTTTGTAGAAACCGTTATCTCATTACCGCCAAACCTCTTTTTTGGTACTTCTATTGCGGTGAATATTTTGGTACTCTCCAAACACAAAACAGATTATGTTACTCAGTTTATTGATGTAAGTGGCGCAGATTTCTTTAAGAAAGAAACTAATAATAATGTGCTGACTGATGAACACATTGAGCAGATTATGAATATGTTTGATAAAAAGGAAGAAGTAGAATACATAACTAAAACCTTCGACAATAGTGTTATTGAAGAAAATGATTACAACCTCTCGGTTAGTTCGTATATAGAACCTAAGGACACTCGTGAAAAAATTGATATTAGCGTTTTAAATAAAGAAATTTCCACTACGGTGGAAAAAATAGATAAGCTGCGTACTGATATTGATAAAATTGTAAAAGACCTTAACTAAAATTAGCAATGGATAAAAACAGAGAAGTTATTATTTATAAAAGTGCTGACGGAATTTCTGAACTTTCTGTACATTTAGAAAATGAAGATGTTTGGTTGACACAAAAACAATTGGTTGATTTGTACAAGGCGGCAAAATCAACTATTAGCGAGCATATTAAAAATATTTATAATGATGAAGAACTAAGTCCGCAGGCAACTGTTCGGAATTTCCGAACAGTTCAAAAAGAAGGGAGCAGGGAAGTAACTCGTAATTTGGATTATTATAATCTTGATGTGATAATTGCATTAGGTTATAGAATTAATTCAAAAATAGCAACCCGCTTCCGTCAGTGGGCAACGCTTCGCCTAAAAGAATACATTATAAAAGGCTTTACCATGGACGATGAACGCCTCAAAAACCTTGGTGGCGGCAACTTTTGGAAAGAACTACTAGACCGTATTCGTGATATTCGCTCCAGCGAAAAGGTAATGTATAGACAAGTATTAGATTTATATGCTACAGCTACCGACTACAACTCAAAAAGTGATGAGAGTTTGCGTTTCTTTAAAATTGTGCAAAACAAACTGCATTATGCGGCTCATGGGCATACGGCAAGTGAGATGATTTATTTACGTGTAGATAACAACAAGCCATTTGCAGGCTTAACCAACTTTAAAGGAAGCGAGCCTACTCAAGCAGAAGCCATGATTGCTAAAAATTTCTTAAAAGAAAAAGAACTAAAAGTGCTGAACAACTTAGTGGCAGCCTATTTTGATTTGGCTGAACTTAATGCCATTGAAGAACGCCAAATGCAGATGGACGATTATGTGAATGAGCTTGATAATATTCTTTCTTCAACAGGACGCAAGATACTCGATAATGCAGGTGAAATTTCGAGCAAAAAAGCCAAAGAAAAGGCAAACTTAGAATACAAAAAGTATAAGGCAAAAAACCTAAGTGCCGTTGAAAAAGACTATTTAGAGAACATAACGGCATTAGAGAAAATAGC
>JAOZTL010000511.1 GCA_029942205.1 Bacteroidales bacterium
GCCTGATTTACATGAAAAATTGGACGAATATCTAACTTGGTTGTTTTCATGTCTCGAAATGCATGTTCTACATGTTGTGAATTTTTATAATGCCCTCTAACTGACTGAGTATCCATTCGTTTAGCGCTTACTGTTGTGGCTACAACATATAAACCATCAAGGTTTTTATCTTTATTATATTGTTCTAAATCAAATTCAGAGTTGAATGTTTCTTCACTAATTTCTATTTTATAATACAAGTTCATTTTGTATTTTTTAAGAAATTCAAAAGCTCGCTTTTTGTAACTATCAATAAGTTTAGAGTTAAATTCTGTTACCTGTTTTTTATTTTTACTACCTTTTTCTGTTTTTTTTGCATTCGTTTGATTTTGATTTTTTCTTTTTTGCCATTTTTGTTGTAAATCATTTATTGCATCTTCAAATTTATTTCGCCGTATTGTTCTTATTTTGTTGCTATTTTCTTCAATAATTGGATTTATTGATAAAATATAACGAATGCCATCATCTTCTACTTCTGCCATTTTTTTTGAAAACATATTTAATTGTAGCACTCCTATTTTCAAAAGTTCTTTTATTTCTCCTTTTGTTAAGCCTGTAATATAATCAATATTAGAACGTTCAATTTCAGTCATTTGCTCTAAATTGTAACGGATTTTCATCCCTCTGTCTCCAACAAAAATAATATGTTCCGCATCAAAATCATTTTTCAAATCACTAAGTTGCTTCTTTACAGTTTTGTGGTCATTAACATTTCCTTTAAAAACTTCAATTCTTAATGGAAACCCTTGATTATCTGTAATCAAACCTATTGTAATTTGCTTTTTACCCTTTTTACCATCCCTATTGTATCCAAATTCAGATAATTGATTTTTAGAACCTTCAAAATAACTGCTTGTTATGTCATATAAAAAGATTTCTTTATTTTTAGACTTGTTATATAAATTCCACTTTTTTTCTATTGTTGTCTGATATACAGATGTTAAGCCTACGATATTGTAAATATCTTGTAGTTTTAATGTTCCTATATTTACTCCGAGTTCTTGGGCATAAAAAGGGTTTCTTTTTATCCAATTGAAAATGGCAAGTTTGCTTCCTCTTGTCATTATCTTACCTACAATAAGCATTTTAACTATTGCACTTTCTTTGGGCATAAGCTTATCAAAAACTTCTGAAATACGAAGTCTATTTAATAAACTAAAAATGATAAAGAAAAATCCATAATCAATAACTTTTTCTATTCCAATATCTTTTGATAAAACAGTTGCTTGGCCTCGCTTTTTTTTGAACGAATTTTCTAAAGCGAGAACTGCATCGTCTGGCAGAATGGAAAGATTTGCAAGAACTTTCGTTTTTATTTTTCCTTCTTCTCTCTATTTATGACATAAAAGAATTGATTTATAGTAAGTTCCGTTTTTTTTTAGCTTTTTATTTCTTTGGATATACATTTTGCAAAGATAATAATGATTTACTACAAAACAAGCTATAAATGATTTTTAATCAGAAATTTATTCATATTTGTTCGTTGCTACTTTCCCAATTATTACCCCCTTATATTGCTGATAATCACAGAAATAATCATTTAAAACCCGTTTGTATGAAAAGAATGACATTAATTTTATAAATCAAACAGAAGGATTTATACAGTTGTTGACAGAAAACAGTGCAGAGCTTTCGGCTTAAGTAAAAGTTTGGCTACGGACTTGTATGGTCAAATGGAGATGTTTCGGGAGCTATTGTCGGAACGTGAAGCGTTGGTTCGCTTGCGTAAGATTGACAAGCAAGAGCGCACTGCATTATTGATTCAGTTGTATAACGATTATGTGCGAATTTGTATGGTTGGTAAAAGCATTTGGTATGGTAAAGATGCCTCCAAGCGTGGTGATTATAAAGTAACTATTAAATAATTTATTGTAAACACGAAATTTTTGATTTATAAATTTGATTAAAACTGCTTTTTGAAACGAGGCAGTTTTTTTTTGCTCTATACTTTCCTTATGCAAGACTCTTCCTAACCTTTCCCTTGAGATGGGAAAGGCTTCTACTTGTGAGTGTTATGGTCATTTTGAATTTATTTTTTGATGAATGAGCTTACTTGCTGTTTTGTCTGGAATGAAATGCAGGGTATGCGATAAAATTAAAGAACTGCGTAAGCAACATCAGAAAGGACGAAGACCTTAGTAACGTCGGTACTTTTGGGTTTGTTCAAAAACTTCTGTTAGGATGCGTTCCTCCACTTCATCGAATTTTAGGTTTCGCCGCTCCATCACTTTTTGCGCCACTTCGTAGGCTTTTTTCTTGGCATAAGCCGTGAATCCGCTTGCACCGCCCCACGAGAAGGAAGGGATGAAGTTGCGAGGGAATCCATCGCCGAATATGTTGGCATTCACACCCACGAGCGTGCCTGTATTGAACATGGTGTTGATTCCCGATTTGGAATGATCGCCCATAATCAAGCCGCAAAACTGCAAGCCTGTCTTAGCAAATCGTTCTTGATCATAATTCCAGACACGCACCTCGGCATAGTTGTTTTTGAGGTTGGAAGTATTGGTGTCGGCACCGAGGTTGCACCATTCGCCAAGCACCGAGTTGCCCAAAAATCCGTCGTGCCCTTTGTTGGAGAATCCCGTGATGACCGAATTGTTCACCTCTCCACCTACTTTGGAGTGTGGCCCGATGGTGGTTGCTCCATAAATCTTCGCTCCCATCTTGAGCACCGCATGTTCACACAAAGCAAGCGATCCGTGTACGATTGCGCCTTCCATTATTTCGGCATCTTTACCGATGTAGATGAATCCGTCGGCAGGATTGAGTATAGCGAACTCTACTTTTGCGCCTTGCTCAATAAAAATATTCTCTGTCTGCACCACACGGTTGCTGGCAGGAATGGCTGCCGATTGTCGTCCTGCAG
>JAOZTL010000512.1:0-2043 GCA_029942205.1 Bacteroidales bacterium
TTGAACGAAGAGTGTACGCAGATCGCTCTATTCATCTGGGCGACAATGACTTCTACCCTGTTCCTATTATTGAATTGGTGCAAGATGAATATGCCGAACAACGGATGGCTGATTTTGATTCGCTACATGCAACACCTTCTAATGAAGTGAGTGCCAGCAAAATGGCTTACCAAGAAAGCGAAGAAACGACGCATTACTCCATTGTGGATAAATGGCGAAATGCTGTTTCGGTTACTACGACGCTAAATAGAAGCTACGGATCACGCATTGTGGTCAATGGCGCAGGTTTTCTGTTAAATAATGAGATGGACGATTTTAGCATAAAACCAGGATTTCCTAATTCGTATGGGCTTGTTGGCGGTGAAGCAAATGCAATAGAACCAAACAAACGTATGCTTAGCTCTATGACACCAACTATTGTCGAGAAAAAAGGAAAACTATTCATGGTAGTTGGTAGTCCTGGAGGTTCAACGATCATAACGTCTGTTTTTCAGACTATTATAAATGTTCTGGAATACGACATGTCGATGCAAGAGGCTGTTTCTGCCAAGCGTTTCCACCACCAATGGCTGCCAGATTTGGTTTTTATCGAGAATCAGGCAATAGACACTTTTTATATGGAACGGCTTGAAAGCATGGGACATACATTCAAGGAACGGTCGTCGATTGGACGAGTGGACGCTATTTTGGTACTACCTAATGGACAACTCGAAGGAGGTGCAGATCCACGTGCCGACGATAAAGCTGCTGGTTATTAATTAGATAACTATTGTATTTTTTATCTGAAAAAAGAAACGATTTTATTATCCGAAATCGTTTCTTTTTTTGAAATAATTTATTTTGATTAAGTACTCGAAAAATGAAAATTTTAAAACTCCGATTTGAAAATATTCATTCGCTAAAAGGAAAGCACGAAATTCTTTTTGACGAAAGTCCATTATCTCAAAGTGGTATTTTTGCAATAATTGGTCCTACGGGATCGGGTAAAAGCACTCTGCTTGATGCTATTACGCTAGCTTTATACAATAAAACTCCTAGAATAGGGTCTTTATCAAAAAATACAATTGAAAAATATGGCACAATCGTTACTAAAAATACAGATTCATGCTATTCGGAGGTTGAATATGAAGTAAATGGAAGTGTATATCGATCAAAATGGTCTATTAAACTAACTAGAAATAAGACTTTTAAGGATTATGAAATGGAAATTGCTAGTTTGCCCGATAATAAATTAATATGCGATAAAAAAAGCGAAGTTCCGAAACGAAACACCGAAATTATTTCTCTCCAATACGATCAATTTATAAAATCAATTGTTTTATCACAAGGAGAGTTTACAAAATTTCTGAAAGCAAATGCGCATGAACGAGGAGCTTTACTTGAAAAAATAACAGGAACTGAAATATATCGAGAAATAGGTAAGAAAGCCTATGAAAAATTCAAACTAGAAAAAGCAACCCTTGATAAATTAAAAGAAAAAACAACTGAAATAAATTTATTGACGGAGGAAGCGCTGAAAGAGTTGGAAAATAAACAAGTAGAGTATAAAAATAACACACTGAAATTATCTGACGAGCGCAATGTTTTGCACAAAACATTATTGAAAAAAGAAGAACGAATCAAATTAATCGTAGAACTAAAAAAGATTCAAGAACAGTATCAATCTATTGATAATCAAATAAATAAAGCCAGCAGTGATTTTGAAAAATTAGAAAAACACAACAAATTAATTCAAATTAAATCAGAAATCCTTCAATTAAAGACAAATAACGATACAGAAAAGAAATTAATTCTTCTCGAAAAAACAAGCCAAACTGCAATTGAAACAATTAAAACACAACTCGAAAAAGCAACACTAGAAACGAAGGAATTATCAGTACTTAATAGCAAACAAAAAGAACAGTATGCACTAGATCAAAACATTTTTGATTCGGTGCGAGAATTGGATAAAAATTTAGAATTTTCGAAACTACAACTTACTTAAATAAACTAAGATAAAAAAATAACTCACGAAAATAACTACAGCCTAATAAAGGAAATAAC